>JAAENB010000408.1 GCA_024224995.1 bacterium
GTATTACTCCCGGTAAGCATAATTTACATTCAGGGTTGATATACCTTATATAGCCCGCTCTGCGGGGTCAGGTGCTCTCAAGAAACTCTTTTTCAATAGGGCTGTCTTCATCATAACGAGGGGCTGGAAGCCCCACGCTATGAGAAATCCCCATAGCCCTGGTGAATTATTTTAGAAACAGAGCCTGTTCTCGGGGGATGTTATCCGGGGTCTGCTCTGCTGCCCTATGGGGTTGAAACCCCGGGCTAAAATTGGCTTATTTCCAAAAACTTTTGCGCCCCTTCCGGAATCTCCATAGCCCTGGCCAGAAACCAGCCAGTAAAGGCGTTGCACTGCAACGTCTCTCAGAACCAGACCCTTGCCCGGAGCATCTTCCTTAAAACCGGTAATTTTTCGCTCTAATCCCTTGTTTTAACCAATGATTCAAGAGCAAACATTATTATTATTGACACCGGGATCTCTATATATATTTTAGCGAATTCAATGATTAGAATATAACCTGAAGGAGAAACCTGTTGAAAAAAAAGAACGTTTGTATTATTGGTGCCGGAATAGGCGGCATTAGCGCGGCATATACCCTCAAAGAAAAAGGCCATACGGTCACGGTTTTCGAGGAAGAAGACCGCGTGGGCGGGAAATGTTATACCCGGCGTTATATGGACCAGGCCTATGAATTGGGAGCCTGTTCGGTATCACCGATATTCAAAACAGTATTGCGCCTTGCGAGAAAAACCGGCTGCCGCGCCAGAAAAAGAACGGCATATTGGGTTATTCAGGAATCGGGAGAAAAAAAGACCTTCCGCAAAGAATACTGGCCCTTTAAAAAAACATTCCGTATTCTATATGAGATGATGGTCTATACTTATCACGCATTAAAATTTTCAATTGTACATGAGAAGAAAGACCGGTTCACGGCCTTTCCGCCCGATTATGAATTATCCTTTACCGAGTTTTGCGATAAAAAGAAACTAAATAATATAAAAGGCTGGTTTGATCTTCCCGTAACATCCTTCGGCTACGGAGACCTGGGAGATATAAAAACATGGTATGTACTTCACTATATCAATGCCGTAAACTTTTGTGGAATGGGATTCCTCCTGGTTCTTTTGAATAAGTCCCCGGTAAACACACTACAGCACGGGTATGGAAACCTCATGACAAAAGCTGCCGAGGGAATCGATGTAAAAACATCGGCCCGGGTTACCGGTATCAAGAGATCAATCGATGAGGTTACCGTACAGGTAAATCACCTGGATACGGGCAAAAAAGAAAAGTATACCTTTGACACCCTGATATTGGCCGCCCCCCTGCCCGATCTGCTTCAGGTACTGGACAGTGATGAAAAAGAAAAACAAATTTCTGAGAATGTACACTATGATTATTTCACCATAGTCACCGGAGAAATCAGCGGCATTCCCCACGGCAATATGCTCATACGGCACAATGCCGGGAAAGAACGCTTTAACCATGTGGCCCTGATAGAAAAGAGATTAAAAAATGAAGCATCGGATTTCTGTGTCTGTTACATTCCGGAAAAAGGCCCGGGCAGGAACCCTGATGAAATTATTTCTCAATTAAAATCCGATGTCCGGGAACTGGGCGGCTCCTTCGGAGATATTGTAGATTTCAAATACTGGAAGTATTTTCCCCAATTCACCGAAAGTAAATATTATGATCTGCTGCATGAACTCCAGGGAAAGCGAAATACCTATTATATCGGCGGATTAACAAAGTTTGAACTGGCAGGGACCGTGGCCAACCAGGCAGAGAGTCTTGTTGAAAAATATTTCGACGGGAGACAGAAAGGGAAGCTTTTTACGACAATAAAAAACTTCTTCTATTTTTATTTTCGTTCCGTGCAGTACTAAATAAATGGAAATTGATGAAAATTAAAGAGAAGAACGCACCCTGCCCCTTATGCGGCAGCAGCGATATAGACGCATTTTTCGAGGACAAAAAAAGGGTCTACCGCCGCTGTTCTTTTTGCAAGCTGGTCTTTGTGCCGGAGCGCTGCCACCTGAGCGCCGCTGACGAAAAGGCAGAGTACGATCTGCACGAAAATGACGCGCAGGATCAGGGATATCGAAAATTTTTATCCCGCTTAAGCAGACCGCTCCTGGAAAAGCTGGACGCAAACCAAAAGGGGTTGGATTTTGGCTGCGGTCCGGGCCCTGCCCTTTCAGTTATGCTGGAAGAGCACGGTCACCAGGTAGATATCTATGACCCGTTTTATTATAACGATCCTTTGGTCTATAATAAAAAGTATGATTTTATATGCGCCACTGAAGTTGCGGAGCATTTACGCGAACCCAATAAGGAATTTACCGCCCTGTTCCAAATGTTAAAACAGGGCGCCTGGCTGGGAATTATGACTAAGATGGTGATACATAAACAGGCATTCAGCACATGGCGCTATGCTCACGATATGACCCATATTTGCTTTTACAGCCGAAGTACCTTTGAATACATTGCCAACCGTTTTAATTCGGAGTTGGAATTTATTGGCAATGATGTGATATTACTTAAAAAGAAATACGAATCCCCGCAGTGACCGATAAAAAACTGAACGGGTCTTGTTCCAGAACATGAATATATTCAACCCCGGCCTGAACCTGGAAAAACTCAGTAAAGAGATAGGTAAACCCCACTCCCCCTTTAAAAAGATTCTTAACAGCGGTTTGTTCCGAGTTATTGGGCATGGAAAATCCGGCGCCGCTGCCGTGGCTGGTCATAATATAACTCAAGCCAAAACCCATTTCAGGGGAGATATAAAACCGGTTAAATAGTTTAAAATTATAATTGATATCAAACAAAACAGGGAAGTACATTAACCTGTCGGAGCTGTTTATTTTGCCGGTGAAACTAAAGAAATTCATCTCCAGGCCAATACCAAGATCTTTGATAAGGAAATTTTGTATACCGCCCTTAAGACTTACGCCAAAGCCGGGGTTAACGCCGTCAGCCATAATTCCAAGCGGGGAAAGATAGCAAAACGAGGCTGAAAAATTAAAAAGATAAAAATCGCTTAGGCTTTTTTCCAGCTCATATTTTTCAACGCTATCATAAATAATTTTCCCCATATCCTTTGCTATATCTTCCATTGAATCGGAAGAATCAAAAATTTTGCGATGGGCGAATAAAATCTCTTCGGTTTGAACGGAAATTACTTTTGTTATTACCTCGTATTTATTTTCCTCACCCGTCTTTGCAACATCCCCGGTAACAACATAATTGGCTGAAAGATTTTGCCCCATACTAACATAACAAAAGGTGGTCGCGCACTCGCTTCTTTTATAGCCCTGCTCCCGCAGGATTAACAGCATCTGTTTTTTTTGAATAAGCTTGAGATGTTCATTCCGGATTAAACTCAATTCCGTGTAATTCCGTATTCTTTCCGCGACCTGCTTTGGAATACCCTTCGCTCGAAAATCAATTACGGCATAGATTTTTTTCTCGGCTTTATTTTGCGCGTAGCCCGTTTCTGCCCCAAAGGAGAAACAGAGACTAACCAGCAATAATACGATTAATATTCTTATTTGCACCAATTCCCAATCTCCCAACAAATAAAATTTTATTGAATCTTCGCGGCCGCTTTTTTTGAAATATCCCGGCAGGTACGGTCCAGATCATCAAGTGTACTCTTTTCATTTGCCTCGAAAACAGTATCTCCCGATTCAAGATCAAGAATTTCAACTTTTATTCGATACGCGTTTTCCGCTTTGAGCACCCTGCCAGTCATTACGTATTTCATTCCGGCGATCATTTTTTTATTCGTCAACTTTTGATAATCTTTCCCTTTTAAGCGCGAAAGCCCGGCCCGGATCTTTTGCCGGATTGTCTCGGGGATTGTTTTATCCCCGGATTGGCTTAAAAATTCAAAAGGAGTTATGGCAAGCTTTGTTTTTACCACTGGTTCTACTACCGGTTTTACTACCGGTTTAGTAGAGTTTTCCGCTTTTGTTGATGCGGGGTCCTTTACCGGCATTTCATTCATGGATCCGGTCTGTTTTTCTTCAATCTGTTTTTCTTCAATCTGTTTTTCAATTGAAGGGGTCAGGACAAACTTTTTTACCGCGACATATGATCCCGTACTAACGGTGGTTACGGCAGCGAATGAAATAACTCCCAGGGCTACGGCGCTTTGTACAATTGAAAGTTTTATTCCCAGTTTGGTCATGCCAAAGAAAACATAAAGTACCGCGCCCGAGAGCGGTGTATACTGCCCGGTTTTTTTTAGAGTTGCTACCAGAGATTTTCTCCGGTTTTCTTTTATATATTTTTTTTGATCCTTTGAAACCGGCGCCGTGAGCATGCACTTTTCCAGCAGCTCCCTGGTTATTTTCACATTTTCGTCAGTATTGTTCGGGTCCGTGGTACTCATGTTATATGAGATCCTCCAGTTTATTAATACCTTTTTGTTCCTTCAGGAAGATCAGGATTCCTTTTACAATCCGGTCGTAGCGGTATCTCACTTTACCAATGCCGAATCCAAGGACTTCTCCGGCTTCCTCATAAGAATAGAACTGTACCGCTATTAGATCAAATATCAATCGATCGGTCTCATCAGTTATGGATTCCACAGCTTCTTTTATGACAATCCTGGCATCCATGAATCCATTAATAATTGTGATATCAATGTCTCCCGATACCTCCTCCTTCGCTTCCTTTTCCGACATCTTCTTTTTACTCCGGTAATAATCGTACAATTTATTTTTTACTGTAGAAAATAACCAGGTTCTGATGTTTTTGACCTCTTCAATACTATTATAGAGGTCCAGAAAAACATCCTGGGTTAAATCATCCGTATCCTCTCGATGATTTACTTTTGTAAAGATAGACCCGTTTACCAGGGGATAATAGTCCCGGTAGACTTCGGAATACTGTATATTTTTCTGGCTTAATATTGTCATTATACAACTTTATTAAACTTCAATAAAATCTGTCAAACAATTTCCATACGTTTGCAAAGCGGATTTAAAAAATGGGCAGCTGCCGGGAATTCCGGCTGCCGCCCATGATGAAAACTTATTGATAAGGACCGAGATGGATCACCTGTAAGCCTTTTTTCAAGTCAGCCACATAGGCATAATTGCCGGTGACAGCCACTTCCAATGCGAATCCGGGAGTGTCTGTATTTCCAACTTTAGTGGGAAATAAGGGATCTGATATGTCTATGACCATGAGGCCTTCAATCCCATTAGCGACATAGGCATAATTGCCCGACACATATAAGCCATATGCGGCCATTGGAGTGTAACAAAACGCAACTATAACCGGAGACTCGGGATTCGATATATCTACTACCTGTAACCCTTTATACACAGTCCCCGCATAGGTAGTACCATCAGCCACATAAGCATAATTGCCCGAAACATGTACTCCCTCTGCCAGGTTAATGTCACAATTTCCCACTATAGTGGGAGATTCGGGATCGGATATGTCTATTATCTCCAGGCCCCCACAGCCGCCTGCCACATAGGCATAATCGCCGGAGATATAAACTCCATAAGCATCTCCCGATGTGGCGCAACTGCCGACAATAGAGGGCGATGAGGGATTTAATATATCCAATACTTGCAATCCACCGTTCCAATCAGCCACATAGGCGTAACTGCCCAATACAACCACTTCCGTTGCTTTGCCCGGCGTGTCACAATTTCCAACAATGGTTACAGCGGAGGGATCAGATACATCGAATACCTGTAAACCGGAATAATCATCAGCCACATAAGCATAATCGCCGGATACGTCAACCCCCTTCGCGTTCCCCGGTGTGTCATAATCTCCGGTTACTGAGGGAGATGAGGGGTTAGATATATCTATAACCTGCAAACCCTGATGTTTATCTGCCACGTACGCATAATTGTCTGCTACGCAAATTCCATAGCTATAACCGGGTGTGTCATAATCTCCAACAATAACAGGGGTTGACCAATAATCAATATCTATGATCTTTAAACTTTTATTATCAGTCACATAGGCATACCTGTCCCTCACAAAAACCGCGTAAGAAGAACCGGTATTGTTGTAATTTCCGGCAATATTGGGAGCAGACGGTTCTGATATATCTATTACCCGAACCCCGTCGGCATGAGTCAAATAGGCATATTTTCCCGATATATCAAGTTCCGATGTTGAATCGGGCGTGTCACAATGTCCAACAATAGAGAGAGACAGGGGATTGGATATATCAAATACGTATAAACCGTCCCCTCTGCCGGCCACATAGGCATAATTGCCCGAGACACATATTCCACGTACATCATTGGGCGTGGCACTATACGCAACGACAGTGGGAGCCGCCGGATCGGATATATCAATTACCTGTAATCCCTTTAAATAACCGCCCACATAGGCATAATTGCCTGAGACAAACACCTTGCTTGCGCTATAGACCGTGTCACAACTCCCAAGGATAGCTGGATTTGACGGATCGGATATATCTATTACCCGAAAACCGTCAGAACCGTCTGCCAGATAGGCATAATTACCTGAGATAAACAGACCTGAAGCAAACCCCGGCGTGCCACAACGTCCAACCATAACCGGTGCATAGGGATCTGATATATCTATTACCAGTAATCCCACAAACCCGCCAGCCAGGTAGGCATAATTACCGGAAACAGCTACATCGTTTGCACTACCGGACAGGTAGCAATTTGCAATGCTCATTGGACCGGCAGGATCGCTTATATCAAGAACTTTTAAACCAACACCATTGATAGCCATATAAGCATAATTACCTGAGACAGCAACTCCCAATCCTGAATCCGGCGTGGATTGAGAGCCTACCAGTCTCGGAACCATAAATTCTGTTCTAAAAACAAAGGAAAAGTCCGAGAGAAGATTATTCCCTGCTCTATCTTTTACTCCCTCTCCATACTCAACAAGGGCTTTTACCGTAACCGTATACTCATGATTAAAATCCAAATGTCCCCTGTTTTGAAAAACCGCCATTCTTTTATGGGGATAATAAAAAATCCTCCCATCAAGTTTATTATTATTACTATCTTCAACAATAAAAGTATTGGCATTAATTGTTCCCGGGTCCATATCCTTACTAAATTCAACGGAAACCTGCTGCGTTATTGGAACCCGGGTCTGTCCTTTATAAGGAATATTATAAACAGCATAGGGTTTTTCATCATTATCATTCACAATAACATTCACCGGCGGGACACTTAAACCGTCATAAGCGGCATCCTCGCTTTCCAGATCCCCAATATTCAATGTATAAACAGATGCTACACCCTCGGCGATTTCATTATCCGCAGCAGTAACTTCAACCTCCACTTCATCACTATAATTATCAGCATTAAAAGTCAATTGTTCAGGCTCAACAATAAGCTCATAAGGCATACCTGTTGCCAGGTCAACAGCAACATCATGAAGAGGAGCCGATGTCAGCTTAATCGTAAATGAAGCAGTCTCCCCTTCCATGAGGCTCATATTTTTCCGGGAAACCACCACTCCCCCATACTCCCGGGTAAAAAAAGAAAAAGAATAATCATCATTAAAAGAGTTCCCTGCGGAATCTTCGGCACCGGTTGTTAGGGTAACCGTATAATTATCATCATAGAACCATTCACCGTTTTTTTCAAAAACAGCTTTCTTTTCCTCTGAAACATAAGAAACATCCCCATTGATCGTATTTCCCAGGGAGTCTTTAACAACTATGGTCCGGTCGTTAATAGAAGATCCATCCATGTCAGTAGTGAATACTATTGAAATATCCCGGTTAACACTAATCCCCGTATCTCCATTAGAGGGGAGAGTATAATCAATACCGGGATTCGGCACAATAATGATGGAAATTTCCACAGGAATAGAAATATTACCGCTATAATCCTCAGCTTTTGCCGTTATTGTATTTTCACCATAAACCAGTTCACCGGCATTTATGCCAATGGACCACGACTCTGTTCCCGCGGCCGACGAATAATCATTGCCGTTTAGGGCAACTGAAACCTTATAAATTCCCACATCATCCGATGCCGTTCCTTTAATAATAATATTCTCTTTTTTAAAAGCCCCCTGGTGAACAGGGGAAGAAATTGAAACAACCGGAGCCTCCCGGTCCGGCTCAACCAGACCCGAAAGAAAATTTTCATCATATTTACAGCCAGTGGTAATAAATATAAATAAGAGAAGTAATGAATAGATAATTTTTTTCATAATTAATCCCGCCTTAATATTGACCTCTATTTTTGTGTATTCTTACCTATATAGTCTTATTTCAGAGTCAAAAATGCTGATTTTTTTTTGATTTTACAAAAATTATGCGTTTTTTGTTAAAATAAAAATAGATATTGAACAATGAAGCCAGCAAAAATTCCAAACCAATTAAAAATTATGGGTATTTTCTTGCAACTATATTTATTCTTTTAAGTGATGAAGGGTAAATTCATTGAAACAGCTTTATTCCCGTAATGCTCTTAAAGGCCTTTCCAAGGCGCGAGGGGCTCATGTCCACCAGCGCGGCAAGGCCCTCACGGGAGATATCATGAGTATATCAATGGAGCGGGTTAAAAACTCAATTTCATTTGCCCGGTGATTTCAATAATATATTCTACTTCATTATGCGGGTTTTTAAAACCGGGAGAATCAATAATCAGGAAAACAATATTCATGCAGATAATATTAATAAAAAACGGGGTAAATTCCAAAACCATGTTGGTATAAATAAGGATCGTGTTGAGCAGTTCAAAATATTCCGTAAAATCCCCTGAGACGCCGGACATGGGTTTAAACAGATTTCTGGCTTCCACTTCCGCAGTCCTCTGCTCAACTTTATCCTCAAGATTTTTATTAAGCTCTTCCAGTTCTTTCATGGTCATCTTCAGCTTTTTTGAATACAGGGAAAGTTCCAGGTGAAACAGCACCCGGGAGAGCAGTTCTTCCCTGGTAAATGGTTTACTAAAATAATCATTTGCGCCCACGCTAAATCCTGCGGCCAGGTCGCTTGCCTGGTTTTTTGCCGTTTAGATAAACTGTATATGCCGTTGATATCGTTAAAAATTTTATATCAAGTCCTCATGTACCAGGAACTGTTCCCAGTAAAACTCCCATTTACCCGAAAGTTTCACGGGCCCGTCTTTTTTAAAGTCCCAGCCCCGTAAATCAAGTACTCCGTTTTTGGCAGTGGGCGCACTTACATATTCATTGGAACAGGAGCTTATTACGGATACAATAGTTAGAAGTAAAAATATGAACGTTAACCGCATAAAACACCTTATTCCGGAAATCACAAACAGTTCATCGGTCACTGAAACTCATCCCAGGTTTTATTTAACTGCTCAATCCAAACAGCCAGCCTGTCGAACTCTTTCTCTATACCAACAATATCAAAATAATCAGCGTAGGTGATGATATTTCTCCCGAATTGGAAAAGCGGCTTTATTTCATGTTTCCCGGAAAGGGCTTCAATTTTTTCACCAAAGCTCTTAACCAGGTCCATTATCATCATTTTTTTGTGAGATAAACAGGATGGAAGTATTTCACTATTTAAAATCATCATCAATTCAGCCGGATCTTTTACTGTCTCAAAATCAACACAATCCAAAGAACCGGCAGCCATCTCCTGCCGCGCAGCGCTTGAACAGTTGATAAATTGAGACAGAATAGAAAGCAGTTTACTTACTTGAACCGGTTTACTTAAAAATTCATCAACACCGCTTTTCATAATAGTCTCTTTGTTTTCCTCGGAAGAAGAAGCGGTTAGCGCAACCACGGGAATATTTTTTGTTTTGGGATTTGCTTTTATTTTTTGGGTGGTTTTTATACCATCCAGAACGGGCATTCGAATATCCATAAAAATAAAATCAATGTTGTTTTTAGAAATTAAATCAAGAGCGGTCTGTCCATTTTCGGCAGTCAGTACTGTTAACCCGACCTTTAACAACATCTCCCGCACCAACTCTCTGTTGGACGGGATGTCATCGACGACTAGCACCGTTGCTTCTTCAAAAGTGGTATTATCCAGTTCAAACAAGTCCCGGGGATTAATTTCCGTATTATCATAGGCGGCGATGGGGACATCTTTTAACCGTATCTCAAAGGTGCTTCCCTTACCCGGGGTACTTCTTGCGCTAATCTCTCCATCCATGGCCATGATCAATTTTTTACAGATAGAGAGTCCCAGGCCCGTACCGCCAAACTTTTTTATATCGAGTCCCTCTTGCTGTTTAAACGCTTCAAAGATTTTATCAATATTTTCCGGCGGTATTCCTATTCCCGTATCTTCTACCGCAATAATAAGTTCAATCTTACTTTCATCTTTATCTATAAATAATTTTTTAACTGTTATTTTAATATACCCTTTTTCAGTAAATTTACCGGCATTGCCTGCCAGGTTCAGCAGGATCTGTCTCATTCGCACCTCATCAAAAACAAGCGCTCCCGGTATATTTTTTTCAATGTCAATAAGGAATTCGACCCCTTTCTTTTCTATTTTACTTCTGAAGATCTGCTCTATTTCATCAATAAGCGATTTAATATTCGCAATGCCGGGTTTTATTTCAAGCATCCCGGCTTCAATCTTTGACAGATCCAGAATATCATTTATGAGCGTAAGCAGGCTTTTTCCTGCCACCTTGATGGATTGGACATAGCTTTTCTCTTTATCGTCCTTCATTATTGAGGATAAGAGTTCACTGAATCCAATTACGGCATTTAAAGGAGTGCGGAGTTCGTGACTCATATTTGCCAAAAATTCACTTTTCGCGTTATTGGCAACTTCGGCTCTCTTTTTTTCTTTTTCAAGCTCCCGGGTTCTTTCTTTAACTAAATCTTCCAGCTGTTCCTGGTAGTGCAGAAGTTCCTCATGGGCATTTTTCCGCTGAATGAGTCTCCACATTCCCTGCATAAGCAGGGTCAACTGGCGAACATCGGATTGATCGTAATCGCTCTCCTTGTTTCCCACACCCGCGACAGCCACAATCGAATCATCTTCGAACACCGGAATATTCATGTGGCGGGTAATGGGAATATGTTTTTCCGGGTATCCTTTCTTAAGAGGATTCGGCGCGGCATAGTCATTCGTAATAATGGGTTTTCTCTGACGCACTGCCTCGCCCCAGAGTCCCATGGACTCTACCGGGTACGCAATAGGCTTGTCGATGAGCCCGCACTTCAGCATAGCGCCTTTGGACCAGCTATGCATGCTAAGAATAGTTTCTTCTTCATTCATAAATGCCAGGTAGCCGATAGTGCTGCCCGTGAGCCTGATGACCTCTTGCAGGGCGAAATCGGTGATGTCCCGCATTGAACCGGAAGTCATTTGTCCCAGGGTTACCAGGGTTTCCAGGCGGGATTCATTGAGGTGCAGCTGTTCCTCCGCCAGTTTGCGCTCAGTGATGTTCTGCGCGAGCACCAGCATGGATGGTTTGCTCTTCAACAAAATCTTAGCAACTCGAATATCAACGGGATAAAGAGTCCCGCTCTTGTTTGTATGCTCAGCCTGGAAGTACTGATATTCAAAAGGAGGCAATTGCTGCCATAGCTCTGCTTTGCCTCCGGGATCCCCCAGGGATGGGTTAATTTCAAAAACGGTCATCCGCAGAAGTTCATCTCGCGAATACCCCGAATCTCTCACTGCGGTTTCATTCACTTCGATTATTTTACCGGTCATATCATGAAGATAGAAAGCTTCTATGGACAGCCCAACAAATGTCCTGAACATGTTTTCACTTTCTTCTAGCTTTTCCACCACCTGCTTCTGATCTTCGACCTTCTCTTCCCCATGCCGCATCATGTTGAGAAAGCAGGAAGCAGTCTCATACAGGTCCGGAAGCATTTGAGCAGTCACCACCAGGTGCCACAGTTCCGGACCAATGCGGGAATGGGAAAACGTCTCACCCACGGTGATTATCATCCCGAACACTCGTTCGGGAAAATCATCCGTTAACGAAAAGGCCGCCTCCAATGAATCCGCGAAAAGGGCGGCACAGCTGCCCAAAAAATCGTCTCCGGCAGGTGTTTTATATTCAAACCCATTGGGAGGGTCCGGGTTCAGGCTAATGAATATGTTCTTCATTTGTCCGGCTCCCAAATTTTATTTAACTGCTCTATTCCGGCAGCCAATCGATCAAACTCTTTTTCTATACCAACAATATCGAAACAATCAGCGTAGGCGATGATATTTCTTCCAAACCGGAGAAGAGGGCTTATTTCATGTTTCCCGGAAAGGGCTTCAATTTTTTCACCAAAACTCCTGACCTGGTCCATGACCATAATTTTTTTGTGAGATGAACAGGCAGGAAGGATCTCACTATTTAAAAGCATCATCAGTTGAGCGGGTTCGTTTACTGTTTTAAAATCAACACGTTGTAAGGATTCAGCGGTGATATCCGGGAACGCAGCGCCTGGATGTTCCTCAACCTGAGTGGGATCGCTTGTCATTGTACCGGAAGAGGACAGCGGTACATCGTTAAAAATTATCTCAAAAGCGGAACCTTTTCCGAAAACGCTTCTAACATCGATTTCTCCTCCCATGGCCATAGTCAATTTTTTACAGATGGAGAGTCCCAGACCCGTACCGCCAAACTTTTTGTTATCCAGTCCGTTTTGCTGCTTAAACGTTTCAAAGATTGTATTAATATCCTGCGGAAGAATTCCTATGCCCGTATCTTCCACGGTAATGCCAAGCTGAAACGTACCCGCCTCTTCATCGGTAGACCGTTTTTTAACGGCAACAGTGATGCTCCCTTTTTCAGTAAATTTCACCGCATTACCAACCAGCTGCAGCAGGATCTGCCGTAAGCGCACCTCATCAAGAATAATAATTTCCGGCATACTTTTTTCAATGTCAATAATGAATTCAATCCCTTTTTCATCGGTCGCGTTCCTGAAGATCTGCGCTATTTCATCCACAACCACTTTCATGGCAACATTCCCCGGTTTGATCTCAAGCATATTGGCTTCAATCTTTGACAGGTCCAGGATATCGTTTATAAGCGTCAGCAGGCTTTCACCGGCATCTTTGATAGACTGGAGATAGCTTTTCTCTTTATTATTCTTCATCATGGAAAACAACAGTTCGCTGAATCCAATGACCGCATTTAAGGGAGTGCGCAGCTCGTGACTCATATTAGCCAAAAATTCACTTTTCGCTTTATTGGCAGCTTCAGCTTTCTCTTTTTCTTTTTCAAGCTCCATGGTTCTTTCTTGAACCAGGTCTTCCAATTGTCCGCGGTAACGCCAAAGTTCCTCATTGGCTTCATCCAGTTTCGCCGTACGATGCCGAACCTGGGCCTTCAGTGTCCTGTTCCAAAAAAGGATTGCTGCAATGGCCAGCGATGCTAAAACAATCAGGCCCAATACGACAAACCAGAATTCCCTGGTTTTATAAAAGGGCTTTACGCCAAGATGAATCCATTTATGATAAATTTCGTCTCTCTCCTCAGAGGTAACCAGGGAAAGTCCTTTTTGGAGAATCCGGTTCAGGACCGGCAAGTTCTTTCCCGTCGCGAAACATAGATTCCATTCAAATTCAATAGTGCCCGCAACTTTGAGGTTAGATATGCCCAGCTTTTCAATATAATATGAGGCAACAGCGGTGTCGGTAATAAAGGCATCAACCCTCCCAAAGGAAACCATTTGCAGCCCTTCTGCGTCATCCTCTACCGCTGCGATATCAATAGAAGGATTTTTTTCTTTGACAAAATCAATCGTGACATACCCCTTTACAATTGCTGCTTTTTTTCCGCTCATGCTCTCCAGGGTAAGAGCCCCTTCTCTATCATTTTTTACGATAATAACATTCGGTAAGGTAATATAGGGCTGGGTGAACCTGAAGAATTCCCTTCTTTCCGGCGTATTCTGAATTGAACCGATAATATGAGCATCCCCTTTTTTTACTGTTTCAATCATTTCATCCCAGGTATTAACATACTGCCTCGTTACCCGGAAATTCAGCTTGCGCTCTATGATGATGAGAATATCCGTTGTTATCCCCTTCTGGACTCCTTCTTCATCAAGGAAGTCAATAGGCGGATATGTGGGATTTGGAACGAGCCGTATTAAGCCGTCGTGCTCATTGAGCCAGGCTCTTTCTTCAGAGGTAAGCGGGTCTTCCATGTTTCCGCTGCAGCCCGTAATAACCGCAAATAAAGAAACAGCAAGAAGAAGCGCTGTAATGGTCGATGTGACTTTCACAAGGTGGATCTCCCGGCTTTTTTTATATATTAAATTATACACCAGGAGCAAAAGATTAACAAGAAAAAAATTGAAATGGGACTTTTACAGAGGCTTCCCGGCCCGGAGAAACCGGGCCGGGAACGATACTTATTTGTATTTTCCCAGGTAGATTACCTGTAAACCTCCCCGGTAATCGGCCACATACGCGTAAGCGCCCGACGCGAATACACCGGAGGCATCACCATCATCCGATGTCTCTACACCTTCAACTATAGTTGGAGATAAGGGATTGGATATGTCTGCTATTTGGAAACCCGCGTATTGATCAGCCACATACGCGAAATTGCCCGAAAGAGATACCTCGTATGCATCACCGGGAGTGCTGCAAGATCCAACAATA
>JAAENB010000409.1 GCA_024224995.1 bacterium
CCCCAGGAGGAACAAAAAATTATCCCGCCGGTCAAAGGTACCCCGGGCGATACGTTTTAGAACGGCACGGCGGTTGCCAACTTTCTTAAAGAACCATTTAAAGCCTTCCTGCAATTCTTCAGGGGTCATATTCGAAGGGATGTAATAGGGGTTAATGAGACTAAAATCGTACCAGAAGTTTTCCGAAAGAAGCCGGCCTTCTTCTTTGAGGCGTTTGTAGAGCCTGGTGCCGGGGAAGGGGACAACCATGTTCAGGGCAAAGGAGTCGAGCTTTGATTCTTTCATAAATTCATAGGTTTCCCGGAACACGGAAGAGCTGTCGCCGTCCATGCCGAAAATGAAATAGCCGTGAACCGTAATGTTATGCTTGTGAATGCGCTGAACAATTTCGGAATAATTGTACTTGAGATATTTGGCTTTAATCATGGAATCGTAGTTTTCGCTTTTGATTGTTTCAAGGCCAATAGCCATGCAGCGGCATCCGGCTTCCCGTGCCAGGCGCAGCAGTTCATCGTCCTCACCGATTTTTGCCGAAGCCTGGGCAATCCATACGATATTAAGGGGGATAAGGGCCTTAAAGAGTTCTTTCGCGTATTTGGGATCGGAGTTGATGGCGTCGTCGTAAAAAGCGACCAGGCGCATTTTACCGAATTTCATCTCTTTAATTTCGGCAACGACCTCATCAATGGGACGTTTCCGGATCTTTCTGCCCGAGATAATGCCCGTGGAGCAGAACTCGCAGTCGTACGGGCAGCCGCGCGTGGTCTGGATGGTATTAAAGTAATTATATTTATCGCGGTTTTTTTCAAAAAGATCGCGCCGCGGCATGGGCAGGCCCTTCAGGTCGTGGAGCTTCTTGCCTTTGTAGACTTTTTTTAAAGAGCCTGCTTCAAAGTCTTTGATCACCTGTTCCCAGATAAGTTCGGCTTCACCAATAACAATGGCATCGGCATGGGGGGCAACTTCTTCCGGAAGGACAGTAGGATGGATCCCGCCGATAATTACCGGAATCCCCTGTTCACGGTATTTTTGAGCAATCTCATATGTGCTTTTGGCGGAAAGAGTGGTACAGCTGATGCCCACAAGATCGGGATTGTCGTCATAGCGAATTTCTTCCACGTTCTCATCGGCAATTTCAATATCCACCTCTCCGGGAGTTAAGGCAGCGATTAACGCCAGGGTATACGGAGGCATACGCCACCTGATCTCATTTTTTCCGGAGGAATAAATTTTTATAGTAGGAGATATAAGTTTTAGTTTTTTGAGTTTCGTCCTTTTTTTCGTCATCTTCTTTGTCCTTTTTTTATGTTGATTTTTACAGGCTTGCTATGAGCAGGATAGCTCTCTTCTCTTTACCGATAACCTTACTCTAAGTAATCGGCCGGTCAAAAACGCGGTAGGTTTTATACTTTTCATAGCCCAGCCATTGGACGATCCTGTTCATGGGTTTATTCTCTTCATTGATCCAGCTGGCTTCGGTCATGCGGTAGCCTTTTTTCATCACGGCATTTACTGTTTCAACAGAAAGCAGCGCACCAATCTTCTGGTCATGGAATTCGGGAACCACACCCAGAGCCCAATTCCTGCCGACATTGATCTTGTTTTTGTTAAGCAGGTATTTGATGGTACCCATGAGTCCCAGGGAACCGTTTAATTTTTTAAAGACAATATTAAAATCGGGAACCGTAAGGGAGTAGCCGGCGACTTTATTGTCGATCTCAATGAAAAAGGTCAGGTCGGGATCGATAATTTGTTTGATCCCTTTTGAGATATAATCAAATCCATCATCGGTAAAAGGAAGGTATCCCCAGTTTTTTGTCATGGCTTTGTCGTACTGTTTCCTGATGAAAAGCATTTCATCATCATAGCGAGACATGTCGATATTACGGATCTTTATGCCGGGATTATCGGCAATAACTTTCTCAGCAGCTTTGAGAACCTGGTCCGGCATAGAATGATTAAGATCGAACTTATAGGCAAACAGGTCCGTAGCTTTTTTAAATCCGTAGTTTTCTAAAAATTCCATATAATAGGCGGGGTTATAGGGCATCAGGAAAACGGGAGGAGCGTTAAAATCGTCAATAAGAAGGCCGCAGGAGTCGTGGACCGAAAAATTCATAGGCCCGCGAAGAACTGTTTTTCCATTGGACGCGAGCCATGCGGCAGCAGTATCCAGGAGACGCGCGGCAGCAGCATAATCATTGCAGCATTCAAAAAAACCAAAAAAGCCCACACTGTCGTTGTGAACCTTGTTATGCTGATGGTTTACGGCAGCGCCGATAGTACCAACGGGTTCCGAACCCTTGTAGGCGATAAAGAGTTCAACATCGGCATGGGAAAAGAAGGGATTGACCTCTTTGTTGAAGAATGTTTTTCGGTCGTTAATGAGGGGGGGAACCCAGTTGGGGTCTTTTTTATAGATTTTCCAGGGAAACTTGATAAATTGATCGATATCCTTTCCTGTTTCAACTTTTTTGACCAGGAGATCGTTAGTCATGATATTCCTCCTTCAAAGGTATACTTAGTATATTTATATATTAGTACAATACTACTAAAGAATTGTTCGAAAACGGGATCGAAGAAATGTCAAATTAGTAACCGGTTTTGTTGAATATTTTTGAAGTATTATAGGCGGAATAAAAAGAACTGTCAATAATAATTTGTGATATATAAGAGTTCTTTTTTATACGATGTTTTTTTATAACGGGCTTTACTTTTTTTTATTGAGAGTTATTATAAAATATTCACCCGGCAAAAGAGGGTTGTTTTGGAGGTATCCGGAAATGCAGCGAAAACAATTTATCCCCAAAAAGATTTTCCAGGTTTTTGCCCTGGCAACGGTGGCCTATGTATTTGGAGTGGCGGCATACTGGACCGTGACCGGAACCGGACTGTTCGGATATTTCAGCGGGCTTTTTTCCGGGATCAATGAAGATTTCCGGTCTGTATTCGCGTTTCTTTTGGCTTTTTTTATCCCTTTTGTTTTGTGGGTGAGTATTACTCTTTTTATTCGGCAATTCGCAAAAATGCCCACACCCGGGGAAGAGCTGAAAGCGATTGGAAAAGGTAATTTTAAGAAGGTTCTTGTCGCTGCAGCGCGGGAGGGATACGCGTCAGGAAAAGAATCGGATAAAAACGGACTCATGGCAGGGGTTGGCGGTCTGGTGTTGGGGGCTATTTGCGGGATTACCACAGCCATACTCCTGGTATTGACAGATGAGTTATATCTCGGACTGCTGATATATGCAACTGCTTTTGTGGTATTGGGGATTGGCCTGGGGCTGCGTGGATTGTTCTCGAAAAAGAGCGCAAAAAATTCCGGTGACAACAAATTGGAATGAGATCAGTAAATAGATGAAATAAGAAAATCTGAAGTAAACTCTTGACAATTCCTTCTTTTTCCCTTATAATTAAGCAGGTTATGAATCTACATAAAAATACAGGTGGTCTAAAATGAAAAGGAAAAGCGTATCGATATTTGTCGGCATCATTTTTATTTCTCTATTGTCTGTTTTCCTTTTTATCCGGAGAGGCATAACAGAATATAATTATTCCGAAGCGATTGAAAAGTGGACGGAAATTTTTCAGCCTTCCGTATTGAATCAGAAAGAAAGAAATGATGAATTAAAATGGTTTCATAATGCCTCGAAGGACTTGCGGGAAGTAAAAATAAAAAGTGTCGCGGAGCATATTGAAACACATTACTGGGAAAGCAGGGTGCTGGCAAAAGCCTTTAAGCAAATTACGGGGATTGAAGTTCAGCATGAAATAATCGGAGAGGGGCAGGTTGTTCTTCTTATTATGGATCAGATAGAAAACAACAACTATCACTATGACGCGTACGTAAATGACGCGGACATGGTGGGCACTCACTTGAGGACACAGGGGATTGTAATCCTGAGTGATTATATGAAAGGGGAGGGGAAACAATTTACCAATCCCTATTTAGACCTGGAAGATTTTCTCAACCTGGAATTTGGGCAGGATTACGACGGCAACCAGCTCCAAATCCCGGATCAGCAATTTGCCAACCTGTACTGGTTCCGCTATGATTGGTTTACCCGTGATGATATTAAAGAAAAATTTAAAGCAAAATACGGATATGATCTGGGCGTACCGGTTAACTGGGCCGCGTATGAAGATATAGCGGAGTTTTTTACCAATACAAAAATAGACGGGAAAAAAGTATATGGCCACCTTGACTATGGAAAACCTTCTCCCTCTCTGGGCTGGAGGTTTACCGACGCCTGGTTTTCAATCGCCGGAGTCGGGGACAAAGGACTGCCCAATGGAATACCCGTTGATGAATGGGGTATTCGTGTTCAGGACAAAATCCCCGTTGGTTCTTCAGTTACCAGGGGAGGATCGGTAAACGGCCCGGCCGCGGTTTACGCCTTGTCGAAATATATTGACTGGTTAAATAAATACGCGCCGCCGGAAGCGCTGAACTGGGAATGGCATAATGCCGGTCCCATGTGTGCAAGGGGCGATATAGCTCAGCGGGTATTTCAATATATTACCTGGCTTTCCGATTTGCGGTTTCACCGGCCCGACAGTCCGGTGTGTGATAAATACGGCAAGCCCCTATGGCGGGTCGCGCCAACCCCCCATGGACGATACTGGGAAAAGGGAATGAAGGTTGGGTACCAGGATGCCGGCAGCTGGACAATACCAAAAAATATTACGGATAAAAAAAGAGCGGCAGCATGGCTCTGGGCGCAATTCTGTATATCCAAATCCGTAGCGCTTAAAAAATTTACCATTGGCGGCACGCCGATTCGAAAATCAACAGTTCATTCCGATTTCATAACAGAGCGTATGGAAGACTATGGAGGACTCATTGAATTTTACCGGTCGGCAGAGAAAAGTAAATGGACCGACAGTGGGCCGAATGTACCGTATTATTCAGGCATGTCCGCGTTATGGTGGAAAAACATAGCACAAGCGATAAAAGGAGATGTTACTCCGCAAATAGCATTAGATCAATTGGCAGACCAGCAGGATAAGCTCATGGCATCAAAAAGGTTGAAAGCGTATTCTCCAAAGCTTAATGAAGAGAAAAGCAGGGAATACTGGCTGGAGCAGCCTGGCGCACCCAAACAAGTCCGCAAAAGGCAAAAGCCGCAAACAATATCCTATGAAGAGCTTATTAAGCAATGGACTGAAAAATAATAATTACGGGTGACCGCCATGACAGAAAAAAATGAAAAATTTTCAGTAGTAACCTGGTTCTTAAAAATTTCTCTTCGCTGGAAAATCAATTTCGTGGGGATTTTTATAATAGTAATGTTTACCGTGATCCTGTTTGTCCTGGTACTCCCTCTCTTAAAAGAAGGAAAACTGGAAGAACGAAGAGGGAAACTGAGAGCTGTGGTAAACTCGGTTGTTTCTATAATGGAGCATTATGAAAGAAGTATCCGGGCCGGAGCACATCTAACGGACCCAAATATGCCGGAATCAATTGAAGACGGTAAAAAAAAGATAATAAAGATTATTAGAGAAATGCGTTATGAGAAAACAGAGTATTTCTTTATACTTGACGGTGACGGAAATATGATAATGCATCCCATAAAGCCGGAGCTTGAAGGGAAAAACATGTTAAAGGAAAAAGATCCAAACGGCATGCTGGTATTCGAAGATCTTGTATTTCATTCTCAACGGGATAATGAAACGTTTGTTAGTTATCTCTGGAAATCGAAATACAGCGAAACTGTTTACGAACCGCAGACGACATTTGCCAGGCACTTCTGGCAATGGGACTGGGTTGTCTGCTCCGGAGTATATACCCAGGATATCATCGAATCAATGCAGGAAATTACCACCTTATCCGCGATTTACGATATTGTAACAGCGACAGTTGCCATGTTCTTTCTTTTCTTTGTGGGGGGCGCAATATCAAAAAGAGAAGAAAAACTAAGAAATCAAATAACAGCAGCGCACGACAGCCTCTCACTGGCTCACGCGAGCCTCTGGGGTGAAATGCAGCTGGCGAAAAAAATTCAAACAGCCTTACTTCCGGAGTCGCCTGTTCTCAAGGGGTATGAAGTCTCCGTGTACATGGACCCGGCAGATGATGTTGGCGGCGACTACTATGACATTATTCATGAAGAAAACCGGGACTGGGTTGTAATTGGAGATGTTTCCGGACATGGGGTACCGGCAGGACTTATTATGATGATGGCTCAAACTGCTATTCACGTAACGGTGAATAATAATCCCGGTCTGCCGCCGTCGGAATTATTAATCAGGATCAATGATGCGTTAACAAGAAACATCAAAAAACTGGGAGAAGACAAGTACATGACAATGACGGTTATTGCTTCTCATGCCGAAGGCCGGATGACTTTCGCAGGGCTGCACCAGGACATTATGATATACCGAAAACAAAGCGGGAACGTGGATTTGCTCGAAACAAGGGGAATGTGGATTGGCGTAGTGGATGATCTTTCTGAGATGGTGGCGGATGACACCATGTCAATGGAAATTGGTGATGTTTGCCTGTTATATACCGATGGTATCACCGAATCCCGGCTGGATATTGAGAAAGAACACACAGAAGAGAATATGTTTGGAGATGAAAAACTCAGGGGACTGCTGAAAAATTCAGGAACCGGTTCTCCTGAAGAGATAAAAAACAAACTCCTTCATGAGCTTAAAGGCTATAAATATAATGATGATGTAACACTCGTGATATTAAAAAGAACTTCATAAGAATATGGATGAATATCGGCATTTTGTCGATATTTACCTGTAACTCCTTCCCCGGGAATCGTTATACCGCCTTATTTTGCTTGACATTTTTCGAAAATATGCCTTACTGAAATGGTGGAATATTAAACAAGCCGGAGAACAGAGTGCATGAATTTTTTTGATACGCTTAATTACAATTTTTTCTCCATAGGGGCACTAATCCCCACATTATTCGACCTTTTCCTGGCTTACCTTTTTTTACGGACCATACCGAACAAATCAAAATCAACAATTCACATGGGGATCGGTTTTATATACCTGGCGCTCTTTAATCTTGGCTATTTTATCTCCGGAAGTTTTTATCATCCCGGAGCCGTGTTTCACCGGTGGTTGACCGTAGGAACGGTTGTACTGTTTACCTCTCATTTTAACATGTTTGTCTATTATCTCGAAGAAGACCCCTATCCCCGTCTTGGCAGGGGATTGCTTATAGGACAGTATATTGTAGCGCTTGTTATTACCGCGATCTTCATTATTTTTACCTCTAGTACCGATATAGTTTACCACTTCGCGGGACACTACTGGGATTTTGACGCGGACGGTCCTAGCAAAATTGTGGGAGTTTTTGTTTTTCTAACGGTATTTCTTTTTGCAGGGCTCATGTTGTGGAAGCTTCTGAAGGTACGGAGAAGACGGGGCTGGATGATTTTATCCATGGGCATAACCTATATCCTGGCAACCCTTGTGCCAAGTATGGCAAATTTTCTAAGCCGCACCGGCAGCCTGGACAGGGGAACCTACCAGGTAACCTGGGATCTGTTTAATATCCTGGGTTTTTCACTGCTGGGTGTAATATACATCAATTATACCAAAGACCGTACCAGTTTTATGGCAAAGATCGTTGGCATAAGCCTTGTTACCATGCTGGTAGTGCTCCAGGGATTCAGCTATTCTTCCTTTAAAGAAAACGAAAATAATTATGATATGGCTCACCAGCTCCATACCCGCTTCGCGGTAAAAACCGATTACCGGGCGGCAGATACGGAATATATAGCAGCATATTCTCTCAAAGAAGGTTTTAAGCAGCTTTTCCGGAGGAAAGATGCCTCTGAGAATATTCAAATAAATCCATTCAGGAGTGGAGTGTTAAATACACTTATGTGGGAGCGGATTCGGCAGGCATCCGGCAGTGAGGGCATTCTGAGCGCGCTAAAAGAAAGTCATTATTATTTTTCCGGATACGCTAATACCGTTCGAAACTATCTTGACTCGCAGGCCTCGCAGACTTCGCAGACTTCGGAATTATCTGCGAAGGTTTTAGGCTTTGTTGAAAAATCCGGGAGAAAAATGCTAACCCGGAGCAACAAGATCCAAAAACTGCCCAATGCCGGGTTTCGGTCTGAATTATCCGGATTCCTGGAAAAAACAGGAGATGCGTTTAGCCCTTTTAAAAAAGCAATTTTAGCTCACCTGGCAGTAAGCAAGCATGAGGGAACGGCGCTTAAAGAAGATGTTCTCAGTTTCCTTGCACCCTTGAGCCCGCCGGGAATCCGTCATTACAGAGAGTTCAAGGGGAAGCATTATATTGCATATCACCAGGTGGACCTCAAAAAAAACCTGGTTTACGAAGCGGGTTTTTCTTACCTGGCTTATAGAAAGCATCTCCATCCAATCGCCACGAAATATGTATTGATGCTGGCAGGGGTTCTCCTGGCAGTGTTATTAGGTTTTCGTTTTTTCTTCCTGGGCGCCTTATTGTATCCCCTGGGAGCACTGCTGGACGGCTTAAGTGAGGTCCGGGACGGTAATTTTGATATACAGATCAGGGTAAAAGTAGAAGATGAAATTGGGACCATAACCCATAATTTTAATGAAATGGTCCGGGGGATTAAATCGGCTCGAATGGAGCTGGATGACCATGCCGGGCAGCTGGAAAATGTCGTTACGGAGAGGACGGCAGCTCTCAGGAAAACTCTTGAGCAGCAGGATGGAGATTATTTCCTTACGTCCCTTCTTCTTGAACCCCTGGGAAGAAACCAGGCAGCCCTGGTTGATGTATCGGTCGATTTTTTTATAAAGGAAAAGAAACAGTTCAAGTTCAGGAAATGGGAAAAGGAGATCGGGGGTGATATTTGTATCTCCCATAATCTTTTTCTTAAAGGAAAGCTCTATGCCGTATTTTTGAACGCCGACGCAATGGGGAAGTCTATCCAGGGAGCCGGCGGCGCTTTAGTTCTGGGAACCGGTCTTAAGGCGATTATCGACCGTACCAGGTTTTCTTCAATTGAGCAGGAACAGTATCCCGAACTCTGGATAAAGCGGTCTTATTTTGAACTCCAGCGGGTTTTTGAGACCTTTGACGGGTCCATGCTTATTTCAATGGTCATGGGACTTGTTGATGATGAAACCGGGTTGATCTATTATGTCAATGTCGAGCATCCCTGGACTGTATTATATCGAAATAAAAAGGCCCAATTTATTGAAAATGAACTTGTTCTGCGAAAGCTTGGAGTTCCTCATTATGATGAACGCTCTTTTGGGATTAAAACCTTTCAGATGAAGCGCGGAGATGTTGTAATAGCCGGCTCCGACGGCCGGGACGATATCCTTCTGGGTGATCCGGGCGATACGAACCGGGAGATCAATGAGGATGAGAATCTTTTTCTTTCCATGGTTGAAGCGGGCAAGGGAGACCTGGCCGATATTCATCGCAACATCAGCCTTAAGGGAGATTTAACCGATGACCTGTCTCTTTTGCGGATTACTTTTCGTGAAACCGATGAAACTTCGGAAAAAAAGGAACTCTTTCAAAAAGAAGAGAGTTCTTCTCTTAGTCTTGATGAACTGCTGGAAGCCCTAAAAAGCAACCGGTTTGATTATGTACTGCTTAAAGAGATTGCCAAGCAGATGATCAATAATAAGGACTATAAAAATGTCCTTTCGTATCTTGAAACCTACATAGAGCTGCGGCCCGATGATACGGAATATATCTATTATGCTTCTTTCTGCTTAATGAAAGCCGGGAAATTACAAAAAGCCGGAGAGCTTGGAGAACGGGCTCACCTGAGAAAACCAGGGAACATCCGTTACCTGGTACACCTGGCAAAGGTCTATATGCAGGAAAAAAACTATATTGAGGCCGATATACTTCTGGACGAGGTTCTCAAACTGGAGCCGGATAACCCCAAAGCCCTGAAGCTAAAAGATTCTTTGTAAACAGTTTCTCTGAAGAAACTTAATTTTGGTAGTGCGCGGGCCTGGAAGTAGTATGGGCTCTTTGGATTGCTGCGGAACTCGCGTTGCTCAAACAGTCCTCACAACCCAAAGAGCCCATACTACTCCCAGGCCAGATGCAGCTCGCAATGCTATTCAGTTTCTGACGTATTTTTTCCCCGCTACACTGGGTCGGTCATGTCTTACTGTACTAAAAAACGTAATTCGGAATGTAAATGATGCCTCGGCAGGCATCATTTACATTCCGGGTTGATATACCTTATATTAAGAAGCGACCACCGGGGCCGCACCCCTCGCAGGGGCCGCACCCCTCGCAGGGGCCGCACCCCTCGCAGGGGCCGCACCCCTCGCAGGGGCCGCACCCCTCGCAGGGGCCGCACCCCTCGCAGGGGTCGCACCCCTTCCCGGAATCTCCATAGCCCTGGCCTGAAACCAGCCAGTAAAGGCGTTGCACTGCAACGTCTCTCAGAACCAAACCCTGGCCGGAGCATCTTCGGAAACAGACCCCCGTATCACCACAGTTTCTGACCTATTTTTTCCCCGTTACACAGAGTCGGTCGTGACTCTCAATATACCGAAAAACCGTCAACTAACTTGTTTCTCTTTATCTTCTTCTTCCAGGATCGTGAGATACTCATCCCAGACCTTTTCTATTTCCAGAGCAGCTTCTTCGTCCAGTTTTTCTATAACAAAACCCGCGTGAACAAGGACTTTATCGTTAATCTGCAAGTCCGGAGACATGGCGATATTTACCGCTGTTTTGACCCCTTTTGATTCGGCAACGGCACTCGCGCCGTTGATCTCTATTATTTTCATTGGTACTGCTAAACACATGGTTAGCCTCCTTTAAGTAAATTCACTTCGGCTCTGACGTAAGGTCGGGTCGCTGAGCGGAGCCGAAGCGTTAACAGATTCTTGGTAACTGTTCTTCTATGAGAAGGGGGAGAATTCTTCTGCCGCCGATCTCAGTTTCGATATATGCTTTACCGGGAAATTCAGCGTCTATTTCGCCAATAATGGCAGCCTCTTTTCCTTTTTCGTTCTTTTTCATTATTTCCAGGACCTGTTCTTCGGTCCCTGCTTTTACGATCATGAGAACCTTGCCTTCGTTTGCGACGTACATGGGGTCTAAGCCCAGGATGTCGCACATGCCGTGTACTTCATCTTTAAAGGGAAGGGTCTCTTCCACCAGTTTGGCGCTTATTTCTTTGCCGTCAACGATCTCGTTTAAGACCGAAGCGATTCCGCCCCTCGTTGGGTCTCTCATGAATTTAATGCTTCCCGGCAGGGCTTCCATAACTTCGCCAATGAGATGGTTTAAATGAGCGCAGTCCGATGTAAGTCCTTTTGAGAAAGAGAGATTATTCCGGTTTCCCATAATTGACACACCGTGGTCTCCAATGGTACCGTTAATGAGAATTTTATCGCCCGGTTCCAATTCGTCTCTTTTCAGGGGAGTTTCAATAAGGCCGATGCCTGTTGTGTTGATAAATATTTTATCACCCTTGCCCCGGGGAACTATTTTGGTATCACCCGTAACAATAGTGACTCCGGCACGGTCCGCTTCATCTCTCATGGAGTCGAGCACCTGTTCGAATTCTACGAAGTCGAAACCTTCTTCCAGGATGAGGGCGCAGGACAAATAGAGCGGTTTTGCACCCATAACGGCAAGGTCATTAACCGTACCGTTTACGGCCAACCTTCCAATGTCTCCGCCGGGGAAGAATATTGGGGTAATGGTAAAGGTGTCGGTAGTAAAAGCCAGCTTTGTATCCTTTATGTCAAGGATAGCCGAATCATCCAGCTGAATACTCTCATTGCCAAGCTTCTCCCGGATAACTCCGGAAATCATATCGTTCATTAACTTGCCGCCGCTTCCATGCCCCGGCAAAATGGTTTTTTTATTATTATCACTCACGTTTTTCTCTCTCTCTCTCTCAAGAAACTAGAATCTAAATAGGGCCGGTTTCCGAAGATTTTATCCCGGGGCCTTGCTCTGTTTCACGGGGTTGAAACCCCGAGCTACATGACTCCACCCCTCTGGGGTGGTTTTGTCCCGGGTCAACACCTGCGAATATCCATACCTGGTATACGATTCAAGCCCATTGCAGATACAGATCCATTTTTTAAAAACAGTTTCTTCCGTATTTTTTCCTGCTTCGCAGGGTCCGCTACTCTTAAAAAACTAAATTTACCGGTCACTGAGCGGAGCCGAAGTGCCCGTACTTATAATAGGCCGAGCACGGTCCTTCAAAGGAGACCATGCAGGGGCCGACAGCGTGTTCCGGGGTGCAGGCAGTGCCGAAAAGCGGGCACTCAGTAGGCGCGATGAGTCCTCTCAGGAGGTCTCCGCATCTGCATCCGGGGGCTTCTTTTGGTTCGGGAACAGTGACCGGGAATTTTTTTACGGCGTCGAACGCGGCGTATTCTTCCCGAATAGAGAGGCCGCTGTTTGGAATAACGCCGATTCCCCGCCAATGAGCGTCTGCTTTTTCAAAGACCTTGTACATGAGGTCAATGGCATGGACGTTTCCTTCTTCTTTTACTATCTTTTTATATTCATTTTCCAGGGCTACCGTATTATTTTTGAAGAGCTCCAGGAGCATGAGCACGCCGGTAATAAGATCTTCAGGATCAAAACCTGCCACAACCGAAGGTTTGTTATATTTTTCCGGAATGAATTTCCAGGGATTGGAACCAATAACGGCGCTCACGTGCCCGGGAATAATAAATCCGTCGATCTTAACCTCGTCTGCCGCAAGCAGGGCTTCCACAGCCGGAGGAGTCAGTTTATTGCACGACAGGAGCGAGAAATTTTTTACGTTTCTCTTTTCCGCTTCAAGGACCGTTGCCGATTCCGTTGGCGCTGTAGTTTCAAATCCAACACTGAGAAAGATCACTTCCCGGTCCGGGTTTTCTTCGGCCAGTGTGATAGCCTCAAGAGGGGAGTAGACCACCCGGATATCCATTCCCGCGGCAATCTCTTTACCCAGGGAACTGTACGATGAAGGTACTTTTATCATATCACCAAAAGTGGCGATAATGGGCTTGTATTCTTTTCCTATTTCTATGGCACGGTCCAGGTAGTCATTGGCAGTAACACAAACCGGGCAGCCCGGGCCGTCTACAAGGATCAGTCCTTCGGGAAATATATCTTTAACCCCGGATTTAAAGAACTCAACAGTATGAGTACCGCAGACTTCCATTATTCGAATCTCTCTGTCCAGCTTCCGGTTCTTTAACGCGTCCGCCAGCTTTTTTATAGTATCTTTTTTCATTAAGTTTTTTCTCTCTCTTTTAAGAAGCTAAATTTAAAACAGAGCCTGTTCTACCGGAAGATGTTATCCGGGGTTATGCTCTGCTGCCCCATTGGGGTTAAAACCCCGTGTGGGCTTCGCAGGAATTAGCCCATTGTAAATCGCAGTTTCTGACCTATTTTTTCCCGGTCCAGCCGGTGTCTGAGCGGAGCCGAAGACCCGGGCCAGCTGCTCTTAAGAAACTTCTTTTTAAACAGGATCTTCTTTAACCTTGCCCCTTTTACCTTGTACCTGTTTTTTCTACTCTATCTCAATACTGGAAACATTCAGTTCCCTGCCCGAAAGGAGTTCAATGTCCCCGGATTCGCATTTTTTACATACAAAGTTGAATTCTCCCTTTTCAAGGGAGTATTCATGGCTGCAAGCACGGCATTGAATTTTGGCAGGGACTTTATCAATATTGAGTAGAGCGTTGTCGGCAATGGTATCTTTACTGAGCATATCGAAATATGTCTGAGCCCATTCAGGTATAATATCGGCAAGCACTCCAATAGAGAGGTTAACCTGTTTTATCTTTTTCGCGTTATTTTTTTCGGCATATTCCAGAATAATGTCCAGAATATTGCCCATTATTGACATTTCGTGCAAATTACTAATCTCCCAGGCTTCTACAGGCCCTTAGAATATTCTAAGGCCCGAGATACCTTCCGCAATATTAAAGGCATGGTCACCAATCTTTTCGAAGCTGGTTAACATGTCAATAAAAATAAGTCCTGTAGGAACATCACAGGTGCCTTCATTAAGGCGGGTAATATGATTTTTCCGCATCTCTTTTCGCAGTTCATTGATCCGGTTCTCAATTGTTTCGGCCTGAACAATGATATTCGTGGAAGAAGAGGTAATATTCCGGCTGATGAGTATCAGGAATTCCGAAACTTTACCCGCAATTTCGTCGATCTGCTGTGCCGCGCTTTCGGTAAATTCGATTTTTTCATCGTATTTCCGGCGCATAAGCTTGAGTAGAGATTCACACTGGTCCGCGATACTTTCCAGCTCATTAACCCGCTGAAGCATCAGTGAAACCTCATGACTCTGTTCTTCGGAAATATTGTCCTGCACAACCTTTACAAGAAAGTTGGATATTTCTTTTTCAAGAAGGTCCGTATGATTCTCCATAACCTGGATCTTTTCCACAACATCTCCCAGTTTTGCTTCAGGTTTGTCAAAAACATTCATTACCATCTCAAACATCTCACTGGTTATACCCATCATTCGTTTGATCTCAAGCCTTGCCTGGTTTATGTTCATTGACGGTGTGGCAAGGAGAGAGGTTGATATAAATTTCAGGTGAAAAGCGTCTTCATCTGTTTTTCCCCTGTCCGGAACGATTCTTTCCGCTGTTGCCGCGAGGAATTTCACAAAGGGGAGGAAGATCAGCATATTGGCGATATTGAACACTGTATGGAACGCAGCCATATGATCGGTGATGGCTGCCTGGGGGGCCGCTTCTCCCGGTTGAGCAGTGACGGCTGCTGTGGAGTTTGGATCTCCCGGGATAATAAAATCGATAAAGTCCAGGAAGAAAAACCTGAGCGCAATAAGCGCCCAAATAACTCCAAAGGTATTAAATAACATATGGACAACGGCAGCCCTTCTAGCCGCGATGGAGGAGCCGATTGCTGCAAGGTTCGCGGTGATTGTAGTTCCGATGTTCTCTCCAAGAATGAGAGCACATGCAGTGGCAAAATCAATAAGACCGCCTTGTGCCAGGACCATTGTTACAGCCATAGTGGCACTTGAGGATTGTATGAGCATTGTAACACCAGCTCCCACTAATACCGCCATAATAGTGGAAAAAATGGTGTCGGCTTTATAGGAAGCCATCAATATTTTTATTTCTTCAACATCTTTCAGGACTTTTACCGTATCGCTCATAAGGGAGAGTCCCAGGAACAATATCCCGAATCCTACAAGAACTTCCCCCCAGTATTTTACTTTTTCATTTTTAATGAACCGTATAAAGAAACCAATGGCAATAGCAGGCAGTGCCAGAGCCTTCATCTTGAATTTAAACCCGATAATTGACACAAGCCAGGCTGTTACTGTGGTACCGATATTTGCTCCAAGAATGATTCCTGTTGCCTGGAGGACATTTATGAGTCCCGCGTTTACAAAACTTACCAGCATGACCGTAGTAGCACTGGATGATTGTATGATTCCGGTGATAGTAAAGCCCGTAATAACCCCTTTTATCCGGTTATTGGTAGCTTTCCAGAGTATGTTCCTGAGTCCTTCTCCCGTGGCATTCTGGAGGGATTCACTCATTATTTTCATTCCATAGAGGAACAGTCCAAGTCCTCCAAGAACAGTCATTATTCCTTCTATTCCCAGGGTCGTTAATATTATCATATTTTGCCTCTGTTCTAATTCTTGCTTTTTATAGCATTCGGGGAAGATAATCCGTCTTTTCAATTATTAGTCAAGGAAAATTGACATTATTTTTATATTATTGATAATATTTAAAATGGCGCGGCTTGCGCCGCGCCGAGGGATGGGGGTTGAGGGGGGCGCGGCGCAAGCCGCGCTGCTATGAGTGTACATGCTTAAAAAAGAGTTTTTCTATGAAATTTTATATAACTTGCTTGTAATCAACATTATTAGTAACTATAATAATGTTGATTACAATGAAACGGAGCAGGGTATGGCTAATAAAAAGAATAATAAAAATGGTATTGAGTTTATGGTTGGAGTACCGTCATATATGGAAGCTGACTGCATTGATTTTGTTACCAGGCAGATAGACCTGGGGATTCGGAAATACTTTCCCAATTTGAACGCTATTATAGTGAATGTTGACAATAACAGTGAAGATGATACAAAAGGGGTCTTTCTTGCCACTGAGACCAAAACCCCGAAAAAATATATCACAACCCCTCCGGGAGTGCAGGGAAAGGGAAATAATTTTTATAACCTGTTTAAGTTCGGTAAAAAACACCTGGGTACTCTGAAGGCCGCGGTTGTGGTTGACGCGGATCTCAGGTCAATTACTCCTGAATGGATGAAATACCTTGCAGAACCCATTCTCAAGGGCTATGACTATGCCCTGCCGCGCTATTCCCGGCACCAGTTCGACGGCAGTATAACCAATCATATTTGCCATCCGCTCCTGTACGGTCTCATGGGTGTTAATGTACGCCAGCCCATTGGCGGAGATTTTGCCTTTTCACCAAAGCTTATGGATTACTGGCTGGATCAGAAATGGCTGCCCACGACAAAACTCTATGGAATTGATATCTTTATGTCTTTGAATGCAATAATCGGAAAGTTTAATATCTGTGAAGTGGGTCTGGGTAAAAAAGATCATAAGGCCAGTGCGCCAAAGCTGGGGCCAATGTTTACCCAGGTTGTAACGACTTTTTTTAATAAAGTGCTCTCCCGCAAAGCAGACTGGATAGGGGTGCCTGTAGTGAATCTCAAACCAAAACCTCTTTTTGGTTTAACAAAGCTGGACCCGCCCCAGGAGCTGTCTATCGACATCCGGCATCTAAAAGAACAGTTAAAGCATGAATATCAATCGCGAAGAAAGCTCTTGAAAAAATACCTGAGTGAGTACCTGTATGTTAACCTGGAGCGGATGAACGAACAGGACCGCTATACTATAGATATCCTCATGTGGACCCAGGCTGTTTACCAGCTGCTTTTCGCTTTTGATACGGGCTCCAAAGCGGCAAGAAAAGACATTGTTGAGGCTATCAAACCACTTTATTTTGCCCGTTCCGTAACGTTCGACTACGAGACCTGGCGCTACCGCATCGATTATGCAGAAGAAGCCATCCTCGACCAGGCCAAAGCCTTTGCCTCTCAAAAACCCTATTATTACGGTCTTTATCTAAGAGCTTCCCGGAACCCGGATAAGAATGAAACAGGGACAAGGTAAGGTAATCGGTGGCCCAAAGGGCCACCGATTACCTTACTTAATCCGCAGCCCTGTTATATAAATCGCTGATCTCTGTTGCTGAAAGTTCACGGTCGTAGATGCGGATATCGTCGATATTTCCCCAGAAGTTGCCGTTGTTGGTCCAGGGGTTTGTTGCTATTGAGAGCTGGTTGTTGCCGGAAAGACTGAGCTGGTTGGCGCTGGCGTTAATTTGATAAACCATTGCTCCGTTGAGGTAGGTACGGGATTTACCGTTTCTTTGCCAGGTTACCGTAATATGTATCCAGTCATTGAGCCATACAGCTCCCTGGGTGGTGGAAAAATCCGCAGCAGTATTGTCGAAAATGTGGTAGTGAACGAATGAGGTGCTGCTGATTGTTACGGCATATCCTGCGGTGTTTCCCCCTTTGCCGATTACGTAAAAATAGTTGTTCCCGCTGTGGCTGTTGCTGGCGGCATATATCCATACGGAAATACTTAGTTCTTCCAGCAAGTCGAAATTGCCGGGAGTGTCGGTAATATCCATGCGCTTGTTGGAGAAATAATAGGCTCTATTGGCATTGCCGTCACGGTCTGCCGTGAGTGAGGCGCCGGTGTTTGTTAAATGATTCGCGTTCCCGCTTTTGTCGTCGCAGTTGCCGTTAAAGGGATAAAAGGCAATCATGTCATTGGTGCCGATAAGGGCAACAGCGCTGGTGCTTGCGGCATTGCTGCCGGCATCAAAGATGTTCGCGGCAACGGCTATTGTATCGGTGTTTATATCATCGGCAGTGGTGCTGCCGTTCAGTTCAATTTCAATTGTATTGTCGTCACAGGCATTGGTGTCGGCTCCCATACCGTTTATGGCAGTAACTTCGCCGGAACTGGTATCGGTATAGGTAAAATTTGCCGCGCTAAGAAGAGAGTCGCAGGTACCGCCGTCGCTGTCTACGGGCTCGCTGAATGTTACGGTAAGCGTATTTTCTCCCACATTGCTCTCGGCTGAAGTAATAAATGGGGCAGTTTCATCGGGAATTGTAGTGGTGCCGATGCCGGAATTGCTTTCCTGGTCCTGTATCATATCCCAGCTTCCCATATTGGAACAGCCGGTCCACAGGAACAGGGTACAGGTAATGGCAAATAAAAAGATCAAACTCTGTATAATGCAGGGCCAGTTTATTTGAACAAGCTTTTTGGTGAAATTCTTCATTAAATTGTTGACTATCCTTCAAAATTACCCTTTATTTTTATGTTTATGGGGTGGTACCTATGCGCATGTATCTACATTTGCAATATACAAAAACACTGTTTACTTGACAACCCATACGGGCTGGTTTATGAAAATTATTCCTGACAATAACGTCTTAAACAGGTTGGTGGGATTGTTTATGAAAATATTTATATCAGTCGATCCGTTTTAATATCATAAGGGTGATATCATCAATCAACTCATATCCTTTTAGAGAGGCAAGGATCTGTTTTTTAATTTCATCCGGGGACGCGTCTCCTGTTTTTTCAAAGGTCTCTTGCAGCCGTTTCTTCCCGTACATATTATTCTCAGCGTCCCGTTCTCCCTGAACAGAGCCTTTTTCCCATGCCTCAGTCACGCCGTCGGTATAGAGAAGCAGGGTATCGCCCCGGTTGAGGGTAAAGCTGCTGTCGCTCAGGGTATTATCAATTGAATCAAGTACTCCTACCAGTATTCCGTCGGTCTCTATTACTTCAACAGTACCTGTCTCTTTTCGATAGATCATCATGTCCTGGTGAAGACCGGAAAAGCAGCATTCTCCCTGCCGCAGGCAGGCAATTACGGTAATGGTAACATATTTATCCTCTTTCAGCTTCCTGATGTTTTCCGCCAGTACCCTGTTTATTCGGGAAATAAGCACTGAGGGCTTTAAGCCGGGCTCGTTTAACAAAATCGCGTGAATTGAAGTCTGAACCATCATCATAATAATTCCGGCAGTTACTCCATGTCCCGACACATCACCAATGACAACCCAGTTGTGGTCTCCCGTATTAATTATATCATAATAATCACCGCCCACCTCTTTCGCCGGTTCCATAAAGGCGCTTATTTCATAGCCGCTGATATTGGGACCGGGCGGCAGCAGGGTTGTCTGGATCTTTTTTGCCAGCTGCATCTCTCCCCAGAGCGCGTCTTTGGCATTCAGGAGCTGCCGGTTTACCGTAAGCAGGTTTTCCATTGCTTTTTGCAGATCCGCTGTCCGTTCCTCTACTTTTTGTTCCAGCTCCTTGTTCATTTCATCTTTCATCCGGTAGTTTTCCGTCAGTGTCCGTACCAGGTCGCTTTGCGCCTCCAGCGTCTCTTCCTGGGCTGTAATGGTCTCTTTTTTCATGGTATTTATCCGGTATGCCAGGCCCAGTGAAAGCAGCACCACTTCCGTGGCAGAACCTATCTGTACTGCGTATTCCGTAATAAACATGTTGGGCAAGAGACCAAAGTTTCGCAGGGCAATGGTGATAATTCCCAGGAGGAAAAAAACCCAGGCAATAAGATAATACTGCGCGCCCGGCACTTTTCTTGATACACTGACAATTCCTGCCACCAGGGCAAAAGGAGGAACTGTTAAGCCCCAAATTGCAACCATTTTAACTCCAATAGCATAGGGGATAAAAAGTGATAATACCGCGCAGAGGGTGGTTATGAACATTAAAATATTGAATATGAAATTCATCATAGGGGATGTATCCTTTGTAGCCAGGAAACTCCTGCTAAAAAGACTGATGCCGGAAAAGCCCAGGATAAGTGAAAAGACCACACTTTTATTCCAGACCAGGGGGTAATCGGACCACACATATTCAAACCCCAGGCCATTCAGGGATAATTGCCCATTCGCATAAATAAAAATAAAGATTACGTAA
>JAAENB010000410.1 GCA_024224995.1 bacterium
CATCTGTAAGTTCCGGCCTGTTTAGGTAGCCCTTTGCAAGGCCGACCCCCGAGACACAAAGCTCCCCCGGGACTCCAAGGGGTGAGAGATTACTGCTGTCGTCCAGAATATAAAGAGTCGTATTCGGGATGGGTTTTCCTATGGGAACCACTGAATTATCATCTTCCGGGCTAATTGGGTAATAGCTGACACAGACAGAGGCCTCGGTCGGTCCATATGCGTTTATATAGTTCAACTCCCGGGCAAAATAGTCGATATTAGACTGGCTGGGTTTCTCCCCCGCGGTTACCAATACCCTTAGGGTAGAGATAAATTCCCTCCCGACGGTACCCATGATAGCAGGGGGGAGAGTCGCAACAGAGATCTTGTTCCCCCTTATATAATCCTGGAGCCTGTTTGTGTCCCCCCTTGACTCATTCCCTATTACAAATAAAGAACCTCCGGAGAAAAGCGCCATGAATATCTCTGACAACGACGCATCGAAGGAGGTTGACGCAAATTGAAGTATCCGGTCACTTCCCAGAATTCCAAAACCATTTATCTGGCTCAATGACATGTTGATAAATCCCGAATGCCCCACCAGTGTCCCCTTAGGCTTGCCGGTTGAACCCGAAGTATAGATTACATAGGCAAGATTTTCCGGTTTAATGCAGGTGACAGGATTTTCCATATTCTTTTCAACACTTAGAATCTCATTGATATCTATTATACCGTCACCACACTCATCCCCAAGGATTATGACCGGATCCGAGTCCTCCCTCATATATCCGATTCTGTCCAGGGGGTAATCCGGGTCTATCGGCACAAAGGCCGCCCCGGACTTCAGTATTCCAAGAAGGGCGATTATCATCTTCTCGGACCGCCCCAGCATTGTGGCGACAAGGTCACCAGCTTTTATATCATAATTGTCGATAAGGTAATTTCCAACCGCATTGGCCTTCCCGTTCAACTCTCTGTAGCTTAGCTGAACATCTTCAAAGACAACAGCCATGTTGTCGGGGGTTTTTCCCACCTGCTCCTCAAAAAGGCCGATTATTGTCCTGTCTGATGGATAATCGGTTTTGGTGTCGTTAAAGACATTCAGAAGAAGGTTTCTCTCATCCTCCGGTATTATATCCAGATCAACTATCCTAGAATCGGGTTTTTCAACAACAGAGGAGATAAGAGTCTTGAAATG
>JAAENB010000411.1 GCA_024224995.1 bacterium
GCGAGGCATGCCTCTCCCCCCTACACAAAAACGTCACGAAAACCGCTCCGTGGTAAAATCCCCGGAAACCGGCCCTATTTAAAAAGAGTTTCTTAAGAGAGCACCAGCCAACAAAAAGAGATTGACGGTTCTTTAAAAGAACGGTATTTTTTCACTCATGCAGCTTCTGGGAAAATATTTATATCACAAAAGAGGAGCGGGAACAGAGCGATGGAATCCTGTTCTGGCTTTTTATTATTTAACCAATTCATGTGATTTTAAGTGCCCCTATTGCACAAGCGGCCCCTTTATGAGAGATGACTGTAGAGAGCCTCAGAGTATTTTGCCCGGGGAAAAGGTAATATCATTGCTGAAAGTTATCCGCCAGTATACGGATTACCTGGTAATAACCGGGGGAGAGCCCCTGACTCACCCGGATTTTTCTTATGTAATGGAAAAGGCAAAAGAGCTGCGGTTCAAAAAGATCTTCCTGGCATCCAATGGCTACCTGCTAAATAAATATTTACCCGTAATAGCGGCATCGGTTGATTATATGGTCGTGAGCCTGGATACGCTGAACGAGGAAAAGGCCCGGAGACTGACAGGGCATGGGAACGGGACCTTAAAAACAATCCTGGCCAACCTGGAAGAGCTGGCACAGTACCCGGGAAGGAAAAAGCCGGTATCCGTATCCGGGGTGGTGACACCGGACAATATAGAGGACCTGTATGAAGTCTACTGGTACACGCAGGAGCGGAATTTTGAGTTTGCCGCGGCACCCCAGCTGGAAGGGGTACGGGCACATACCGGACTAAACGGTTCAGAGCGATATCGGCAATTTTATAATTTTCTAATCGCGCAGAAGAAAAAAGGGGGAAAAATTTTCGGGTCCCTGCAATACCTGGAATATATGCGGGATTTACGGAATTTTGACTGCTATCCTTTTGTAATGCTGGTGGTATCGCCCCTGGGGGATGTCTGGTATCCCTGTATGGAAGGGGGAGAGATTGTTGATAATTTGCTTGAAGAGCCCAACCTGGACCGGATTTACCAAAAAGGGCAGGAACAGTACGGAACAGCCCCGGTTTGCGATAATCGCTGCCATTCAGCCTGCATGATGGGGTTTTCCCTGGCCCTGCGATACCCGGGCGCGCTGGTACATGAGGCCTGGCTCCAGGTGAAGAACATGGGAAGGAACAGATGAATTTAAGCCACCTGGATCTCATAGCGGCAATGGTAAAAAATGCCCGTTCAAAGGGGATGAACAGGGACTATATAGGAAAAATCGAAAAATTGGAGCTGGACCCCATAAAAAGCGAAGACATTGCGGCCTTTGCCCATGCCATACGGAAAAATGATGCTCAAAATGGAGCAGAAGCTTCCGAAACACCTCCCTTTTTTCTATCCAGGCTAATTTTCCCTTATTTAAGGAAAATATTGATCGAAAAAGACTTGAAAATGAACCTGCTTCGAATGGTACACGGACAGCAGGAGGCACGGTGGTATAAACCGATGAAAGCCGGGCAGCAGGTAACCATGAAGATGGAAATAAAGGGCATATATGATACACCGGCAGGAGAGATGATAGAATTGTCGGCAAAGGGGTATGAGGGGGATGAATTATTGGTAGAAGGGACATCGGGATTCCTGGTGCGCAAGAAAAAGAAAGGATTCCGGAAGTTGATCGTGGAGAACGACCAGCTAAAGGAGTTATTTTATATCGATATACAGACCGATAAAGAGCAGCCCCGGGATTACGCCCGGGCATCACGGGATGATAACCTTATTCATACAAGCAGGCTGGCGGCAAAAATAGCAGGATTACCCGGGACTATCATGCATGGGATTTGTGTGCTGGCAATGAGCACATCAGCAATAATGAAAGAGGTGATATCGGGCGATATGGAACGGCTTGCAGGGGTAAAGGCACGGTTTGCCCGGCCGGCAATACCCGGAGAAAAATTGACTGTAGTGGGGTATGATTCGGCAAACAGCAATGAGATCGCGTTTGAGGTATTAAATCCGGCCGGAATACCGGTAATAAAACACGGACTTTTCCGATATAGAGGGAAACCGGACAGGAGAGGGGGGTGAGGGGGCTTCGCCCCCTCAACCCCCTCTCCTTCGCGGCGCGGAAGCGCCGCAAAGAGAGCAGTTTTATTTATTAGGTACGTGCGGAAATAAGTCCTGTCTTTCCTTCACCCAGGCAATAAAACCTCCTGTTTTGTGCCTGGGCGTCGCCATCCGTGGCTCCTGTTACGGAAAGACAGGACTTATTTCCTGACATTGTTATAAAAACTAAAAATTTAAACAGCTACTGGGGTAACCGGACGGGGTATAATTAAAAATTGCTTGACTGATTCCATATAAAAATTTTTATTGAAAACTCCGAAAAATTAAACTTAAATAGAAGAATTTACCCTGAAATTATAAAACAGTATCTATCGGTTAATCCCGGTTATTTACTGAAAATGTGGGAAAGTATTATAAACCTAAAGGAGCTTTTGTATGCCAAAAGAGAAGATATTTTGCGCCAATTGCCAGAGTTGTATCGTAATTCGACAATATGAATCGGAACCGGCGCGGTATGTATTACGAGTAAAGTGTTTAAAGAAAAAATGGGTCAAGAGATCGGGTGAGGAGAAATTGTATAAGTATTTTACCGTAGCCCGTCGAATAATGGAAGATTGTGAATATTACTTGGAGTCAGGTGAACTTTTTCCGTATATAAAGAACCTGAGAAAAGAACTCCCAATAAAAGACGAAATTTATTCAACCAAGGACGTATAAAATCGTGTTTGCAACCTTTAAAGGCGGGATTCATCCACCGGAAAATAAGTATATAACGGAAGATAAGGGGTTTACCAACCTGGCAATCCCTCATCATTGTTATATCTCAATGCAGCAGCATATTGGCGCGCCGGCAACGCCGGTGGTCAATGTGGGGGATACGGTAATGGAAGGCCAGTTAATTGGGCGGGCAGAGGGGTTTGTCAGCGCAAATGTACATGCTTCAATACCGGGGAAGGTAGTGGAAATTACCAACACTCTCACAACATATGGGAGTAAACCAACTGTCATTATTGAAGCAGAAGGGTCATTTTCATCTTCATCAGCATCACGGCAAAAGGATGATTGGAAAACCCTCACCAGGGATGAAATGCTAAACCGGGTAAAAGATGCCGGAATAGTAGGTCTCGGGGGAGCCGCCTTTCCAACGGTTGTAAAACTCTCTCCGCCGGAAGAGAAGGAAATAGACACCCTGGTTATTAATGGGGCCGAATGTGAGCCCTATTTAACTGTGGATGATATGCTCATGCAGACATCTCCAAAAGAGATTATTACCGGTATTCGAATAACTCTTAAAATATTGAAAATAGCCAGAGCGGTAATTGGGGTGGAGAGTAACAAATCAGCAGCAGCAAAGGTTTTAAGGGCGGCCCTGGAAGAGCTGGACCCAACGGAAGATATACAGGTACGCTCGTTGCGAACCAAGTATCCCCAGGGAGCAGAAAAACAGTTAATCCGGTCCCTGCTGAAAAAAGAAGTGCCTTCGGGCGGGCTTCCCATGGATGTGGGAGTAGTTGTGCAGAATGTAGGCACTGTATATGCCATATGGGAAGCAGTAGAGACAAAAAAACCGTTGTACGAACGCTATGTTACTGTATCCGGAACAATGATCGAAAACCCCGGGAATTATAAAATACGAATAGGGACCAGGATATCCGATATTGTAGAAGAGTGCGGAGGCTTAAAAGGGGAGCCTGCCAAGGTTCTTGTCGGCGGACCCATGTGCGGGATGAATATTTATTCACTGGATATCCCAATAGTAAAAGGAACATCGGGATTGCTGTTCCTGTCGGAGAAAGAGGTTTCAATAGGGGATTATAGTGCCTGTATACGCTGCGGTAAGTGCGTGGCAGCCTGTCCGGTGGGATTGATGCCCTGTGATCTGGCACAAGCGATGGAAAAAAACAGGCTCGATCTTGCGAGTGAATTAAACCCCTATGATTGTATTATGTGCGGATCATGTTCATTCAGCTGTCCGGCCAGGAGACCCTTGAGCCATTTTATAAAGCTTGCCCAGGAGCAGTTGCGGGCAAAGAAAAAATAGCGGGACATAACCTGTTTTAGGAAAATTTTTTATGGCTGAAAAAAAAGAATCGAGACTGTTTGTACTATCTAGTGCGCCTCATGTAAAATCAACTGATACCGTATCAAAGGTCATGTATATAGTGATCCTTGCCTTGCTGCCGTCGGCAATCTATTCAGTATATATTTTTGGAATAAATGCCCTGTTAATAATGCTTGCCGGAGTATTGGGAGCAGTGGGAGCTGAGGCAGCTTGTCAGTATGCACTGAAAAAACCAATAACCATAAAAGACGGATCGGCAGTAATAACCGGGCTTCTGGTAGCCATGAACGCACCGCCCCAGGCGCCGGTATGGATGGTTGTGCTGGGATCAATTTTTGCGATAATTATAGTAAAGCAGCTTTTTGGGGGGCTGGGATTTAATATTTTTAACCCCGCACTGGCGGCGCGGGCCTTTATGATGTCGTCCTGGCCCGTGCATATGACAACATCCTGGCATAAATTTTCGGGCGATAATGTGCTGGCCAAGGGACTCGCCAACACCTCGGGAATACCGGAGAAGGTATTTGATGCCATAACCCAGGCAACACCGCTGGCAGTATTAAAAGAAAGCTCCCGGCTGGTAGAGGAATATGATATAGGAATAGAACAGCTGCACGACCTGTTGTTTTCCCCGGAGATGCTAAAATCCCTGTTTATTGGTAATGTAGGCGGTGTAATAGGGGAAACTTCGGCTTTGCTTTTATTAATAGGCGGCCTGGTTCTGATGTTTAAGAAAATAATCAGCTGGCATATTCCGGTATCTTTTATTGGCTCAGTGGCCATTCTGGCTTATTTATACTATACATTTATAGGGTTTTCTTATCCCGAAGCAGTATGCCTGGTACATATTCTTTCAGGGGGCGTGTTTATGGGAGCCTTTTTTATGGCAACCGATATGGTAACATCGCCGGTAACAAAAAGAGGCATGCTGTTATTTGGAGCGGGATGCGGAACATTGACTTTTGGGATACGAATAATCGGCGGGTATCCGGAAGGGGTATCCTACGCGATTTTGCTAATGAATGCAGTGGTGCCGTTAATTGACCGGTTTATACGGCCAAAGGTTTTTGGGGTCGCAGGCGAATAGGGAAAGTAGAGGAGAAGAATGAACAATATTCTTAAACCAACGATTATACTTGCACTGGTTGCTTTTGGATCGGCCCTGGTTTTGTCCCAGGTGGAGAAAATAACCAGGCCGCACATCTCACGGCAGGCAAAAGAGAAACAGGAAAGAGCTTTATCGATGGTATTGCCGGGGTATACAGTCTCTTATAATGATATAAAAAAAGCAAAAGTTGACGGTGAAGAGATCCGGTATTGGGTCGGAGAGTACGGTGAAGACGTAAAAGAAGAAGAGAGCGCGGAAGCGGCAGGAACGGTGCCGGTGGAAGCAGGCGGTGAAGAAACCGCGCCAAAAAGAAAAAAGGGCTATGCTTTTGTCTCGGTAAAATACGGATATAGCGGTGATGTACGCTCAATGGTAGGGGTCGATGAATGCGGGACCATTCTCGGAATCTCCATAATGGGGCAAACTGAAACGCCGGGGCTTGGAGCACGGGTAACGGAAAAACCGAGTACTCAGACAATCTGGGGAAGACTTTTTGGCACCGGGTTTACCCGGCAGCAGGTAACCACACCCTGGTTTCAAGATCAGTTCAGAGGACTGGATCTGACTAAAAAGATAAAGATCGTAAAAAAAGGAGACTGGACTCCCCGGATGAGAGAGGAATTGATCGAAGAGAACGCGGTGTCTGCCATAACCGGAGCCACAATAACAACCAGAACAATTATTGAAAGTATAAGGAAGGGAATTGATAGTTTAATAAAGGCCGGAGTTATAACAATAGTGCCCCCAAAAGAAGAGGCTGCTGGCGAAGAGGCCGCAGAGGCCGCATCAGGAGAAGTTACCGGGGAGGTTATTCAATGAATTTTTTTAAAGAGATGTGGGAACGTATATGGAAGAAAAATCCAATCCTGGTACTGAGCCTGGGGCTTTGTCCCACCCTGGCGGTAACAACGTCAATTTCTAACGCGCTCTGGATGACCCTTGCAACTTCTTTTGTGCTCATATGCTCAAATATACTGGTGTCATTGATTAAAGATATTGTACCCGGGCATGTCCGCATACCCGTATTTATTACGATTATAGCCAGCTTTGTAACGGTTGTGGAGCTGACCCTGAACGCGTACCAGCCGGCAGTATATGAAGCGCTGGGAATATTTATACCGCTTATTGTGGTAAACTGTATGATACTTGGCCGTGCAGAGGAGTTTGCCTCAAGGAACAGTATCCTTCCGTCAATTGTAGACGGCCTTGGTATGGGACTGGGATTTGGGATAACACTGTGTGTACTTGCTTTTTTCAGGGAATCACTGGGAGCAAATAAACTATTTGGCTATACACTTATAAAAGGAATGCAGCCTTCATCGGCAATGATTTTGGCCCCGGGAGCTTTTATCACCCTTGGTCTTATGTTATGGGGCATGAACGTAATAAACGCCCGAAAGAAGAAGTAGAAGTCATAAAAAATTTTATATTGATTTTTTAAAGCATCAAACTCCAAAGATGGGGAAAGAATATATAAGAGTGTTCAAAACAGGTTCAAGTTCCATCCCGGCAATTGACTCCGGGTTAAAAACCTCGAACTTCGAACCTCAAACTTTCTTAAAGAGGTAAAGGATGGAAATAAAGATATTTGTCAGTATCTTAATTGGAACAATATTTATAAATAACTATGTACTCTCACAGTTATTGGGGCTCTGTCCTTTTTTGGGGGTATCAAAAAAGCTCGAATCCGCCCTGGGAATGGGATTCGCGGTAATATTTGTAATGACTCTGGCCTCTTTTATAACGTTTTTATTGTATAAATATGTATTAACACCATATGAAATAACCTATCTGAGAACTATCACCTTTATTCTTGTAATAGCATCACTGGTTCAGCTGGTGGAGATGGTAATAGAAAAGGTTTCCCCCTCATTGTACCAGGCATTGGGGATATTTTTGCCCTTGATTACAACAAACTGCGCTGTTCTTGGTGTAGCTGTATTGAACGTAAACTCCGGATTTATAGATGCCGAACTGGGGCTGTTAAAATCAGTAGTTCAGGGGCTTGGAGCAGGACTTGGTTTTACCCTGGCTCTGCTGGTATTGGCAGGGATCAGGGAGCGCCTGGAACTTGCGGATATACCAAAAAATCTCCAGGGACTTCCAATAACCTTTATAACAGCCGGACTTCTGGCCCTGGCTTTCCTGGGATTTTCAGGAATGAAGATATAGGGAAGGGGAGAGGCATGCCTCTCCCGACATAAACGACACAAAAAAAGGCGAGATTTACAAAATCTCGCCTTTTTTTGTAGATATATTCGATTTTTTGTATTATTTCAATGCAATATTCATTTCCAGCTGACCCATGGGACTGTAGAGATTTATACCCAGGGTAGTCTGTTTTATCAGGGTTATTGTGAAGTCGTCACCCTCAACAACTGTTGGAGTGGTAATATCGATCTGCTTACCTGATGAAGCAAAAAGATTCATGGCATTACCGGTTATCATATTAGCAAGTTCGCCAATGATATCCTTGTATTCTGATCTTACCTGGTCGTCCGTTAGACCCGGAGCCAGTATATCGGCAATTTTTTTAACCATGCCGAATTCCATGCTGTAAACAACCTCGCCGGTAACACCGCCGGTAATGCCAATGATAATGGCAACATCCATTGACGGGTCAGGGCTTTCTTTTATTATAAGTTTCCCTCTTCTAAGGTCAACACTCAGTATCGATTTAAAAACAGCACTTGCGGCTTCCAGAAACGGGTTAACATATTCAGCATTAATATTCATTGGTGTGCATATACTCCTTATCTCTACAACAGTAATATAGACTCTCCATTAATATAATACTACTTATTAATTATCAATTCTTTTTTAATTTTTTTGTTATTTTTGAATTTTCCCTCAGTGACTTCTTAAGATTTTGATCAATTGCGTTAGTTCTTTCGTTTAAAAGCCTCTTGCTGATGCTTTCGAGTTCCTTCTCCGAAGCTTCACCTGTTTTTATTTCTTTTATAACAGGAGTGAAAATATAAAGCCCTGTAGGAGCAGAAGATTCTATCGCAGAAGAGCTTTGTCCTTTTTCCATAGAAAGACAATTTTCAAGATAAACTTCCGAATTACTAATGGCAGTAAGCTCTTTCGGATTTTTTTTATCACCCTTATCTTTTTCCGTTATTTTTTCACCTATTTTAAAGATATTGGTCATTCCTGTTGTGCCCTGAAGTACGGCTGAAGACTCTGCAAAGGAGCCTTTGCTCTTAGCAATGTCATTGATTTTCTTTACGATTTCTTTTCTAACGGCGTTATATTTCCTGTTCCGAAGCTTGGTTTCTATTCTTTTTTTGTCGGTTTTGGGATCGGTTAAATCTTCGGGGTTCTTTTTCATCTCTTCGGATACTTCTTCTTCCGAAACAGTAATCCGGTCTTTATATCTTTTTTTAAGATCCGAACTCGAAATAAAGGCGTATTTGAGCTGGATTTGGGAATTATTGCAGATATATTCTTCTTTAGTGTCTTCCGATGCGATACTTGCGCCCATTTGAATAAAAGTGTAGAAATCCCGTAAGATCATTCTATTGGTAAAATCGTCTTTGAACTCTATTTCGCTCATTGCCCTCATGCCGCTGCTCCCCCCCAGCGCTCTCATCCGGAACAGGTCATAGCTGAATTTTTTGGTAGCAGGGTCCTGGAAATAAGGCAGTTCCATTATTGTTTTGTCCCTTCTCTCCAGGGGAACTTCAAAACCCTGTTTTTTTGCTGTTTGTACTGTTGTAATATAATCAGAATACTGGTTAAAAGCAATATCATTTATTTGAGGCAGCGAGCCGCTCGGAATGTTCCATTGCTGTGCCATCCTGTCCCTGAACCTGTAGAAATTCTCAGCAGGTATCTTTTCACCATTTATCTCAGCGTAAATTTTTCGTTTACTGCTTGGGTCCGTCATGAAATCCGTTACACCAAAGGCGAAAACAATCACTAAACCAAAAAAGCCAATTATAATATATCCTACAATTTTTACTAGTGGAGACTTGGAATCAAACATACTCTTTACCTTCTATTTTAAATATATATTAAGATTATACTATACAAAATTACTGCCAGATTCGCTTTTAGTAAAGCTATGGAGCATTAATAGATCTCCCCCTGGTATTTTGTCAATTAGAATAAATAGAATACCGGGCTTGACGTTGGAATCTTTACTTTGCTTCTTCGGATTCCTCAACAAGCATTACCGGGATACCATCTTTTACGGGATATTTCCTGCGGCATTCAATACAGGTTATTTTTTCGTTTTTTGTGTCGTACTCAACATCTCCTTTACAGGCAGGACAGGCCAGAATATCAAGAAGTTTGGTGTCGATCATAATTTACCTCCGGAATGAATTAATATCATTTTTTTAATTGAAATTAATCACGTCAATCAAAATCCTGGTAAAAATACAAAAAGTATGACCGGGCGGGTATTTTTAACTATTGACATCACGAATGTAAGTATTTATTTTATTCATACAAAAGGGGGAATGGCGTTTTAAAGGAGCTATGATGAATATTATTCCAAAAAAATATATAATAATAGTGTCGATATTCATATTATTTGTTTTAACCGGCTGCGAACTGGCAAAAATTTATGAGAAAGATGGGCCAAAAGCAGTGCATGGGGTTATTGATCTCACATCCTGGGATTTTTCAGATGATGGAATTGTTAAATTAGACGGAGAATGGAGTTTTTACTGGAAGCAATTACTCTCTCCCAGTGATTTTGCCAGTGAAAATGTTCCAAAAATGACCGGATTTTTCTCTCTTCCCGGTCTCTGGAATTATTACTCGGTTGACGGCAAAAGTCTGCCCGGGGAAGGATATGGAACATACCGGCTTATTGCAAAGGTAAGTGAAAATAGAGAATTATCTCTCAATATTCATTATCCCTATTCATCCTATAAGGTGTGGATAAACGGCAAGGAGCTTTTTCAAGTCGGTAAAGTGGGAAAAAATGAAGATGATAGTGAAGCAGCTATGCTGCCCAAAATTATTAAGGTTCCTCCGGGTGATTCGGAAATTGAGATAGTTATCCAGGTTGCCAATCATTCATATTTTTTAGGCGGTATTTATGAGAGCGTCCGTCTTGGCAGAATAGAATATGTAAATAAAGCACAGGTTTTCAATGTTGCTTTTGATCTTTTTTTGACCGGTGTCCTTTTCTTTGTCGGTTTTTACTATATTGGTGTATACCTGTTAAGGAGAAAGGATCGCTTTGCCATCTTTTTCGGATTCTTTTCATTATCCCTGGTTTTAAGAACGCTGGCAACAAACGAGATCTTTTTAGCGCATATTGTTCCCGAAATTGGATGGGAACTGTTATTGAAGTGTAATTTTGTTGTAATGGCATTGAGTGTCGCGCTTTTTCTGCCTTTTATTTATCATATGTATCCTGAGTACCTGTCTAAAAAATTCAAGACAGTTATCAGTGTTATTGGGATTATCTACGCGCTTGTGGTCTTTGCTTTTAGTGTGAATATATACAGCTATATTTTTCCTTTTTATTGTATAATTGTCGCGATAACCTGTATAAGCGTAGCTTATTCGTTCATAAAAGCGATTATAGACAGAAGGGAAGGAGCAATCCTGGCAACCTGTGGTTTCTTGATCCTGTTCGCGGCAGTTATGCATGATATATTAACATCAATGGGAATTATCTACAACCGGCAGGTTGTTTCACTTGGTTTTATGTTCTTTGTTGTAACACAGGCATTCAATCTAACGGCGAGGTTTTCCAAGGCATTATCGAAAGCGGAGAATCTATCTGAGATTCTTGAGCATAAAGTCCTGGAAAGAACAAAGGAGCTTGAGTTTGAAAGGAATAAGCTGAAAGAACGGAACGAAATTATTGAAAAAGACCTGCATATCGCACGTAAGATCCAGGAACAGCTTATTCCGCTTTCGGATCCGACAGATTTTATCTGTTCATTATATAAACCTATGGAATTGGTTGGCGGAGATTTTTATGATTTTATAGAGTTTGATGAGAAGGACAAAATCGGTATCTTTTTGAGTGATGTGTCCGGTCACGGCGTACAGGCAGCTTTTGTAACCTTGCTCATGAAAAGTGTAATTCTGCAAGCCGGTACTCGAAAAAATGATCCTGCTGAACTGCTGGCCTATGTGAATGAATTATTGCTGGATCAAACCGGGGGTAATTTTATAACAGCTTTTTACGCTATTTATGATACCCGGACCTCGAAATTAGTCTATGCCAGTGCCGGTCATAATCCTCCTTTTGTTATTAGTGCCCATGGAACCAGGAAATTGAGCGGGAAAAGAAGTATTCCTATAGGAGTTCTGGACAATGACTATATCAAGGAAAAAGGAAAAGCACTGATCAATAATGAGGAAATGCTGGACAAGAACAGCAAGCTCTTGATCTATACCGATGGTCTAACAGAAACTCCGAAGAGCGATAATATAAAGATTCATTTTGAAGATTATGCTATTTATGATGTTTTTGAAAGGTTTGGCCATCTGCGGGGCAATGATTTTATTGAAAAGCTGTTCCAGAACCTGATTATGTTCAGAGGACGTGATTCATTTGAGGATGATGTGTGTATCATTACAATTGATGTATGAAAATTTTACGGAATTGATTATTTTTTTTGTGACGATATGGAGAAAAAAGACGCTTATATTATGAAGAGTATAAATAAAAAAGATGAGTAGGAAAAGGGATAGATTTACCGAAGCTCATAAAACCTATTACCCCCTGGTTTTCAGTGCGGTACAGACAAAGGTAGATGATGTTGACGATTCAAAGGATATCTGCCAGGATGTATTTATCAAATTTTATGAAAAATTTGATGAGATTGAAAATCACCGGAAATGGCTTTATGGAGCGCTGCGGTTAAGTGTTCTTGAATTCTACCGGAAGAGAAAAGATACTGTTGATATTGATGATCTTTTCGCCGATGTGAGCCTCACCTTTGTAAATGGTTTCAGGGAGGCACGGATTGTTATTGCCGAAGCTATAGAGAAGATGGATAATTTTGATAATGACCATGAAAGAGCCCTGTTTGACCTTGTGGCAGTCCATAATTATAGCTATAGTGAGACCGGAAGGGAGCTGGGGCTTTCAAAGCGCCAGGTTGAATATAAATACAGGCGAATTGTGGACCGGGTAATTGATTATTTGGACAAACAGGGAATACAGAATCTTGAGGATCTGTTATGAAAGACAAAATAGCTCAATTTGATGAGATTTTAACAAGGTATAAATTTAAAGAACCCGTGCCCGGGCATGCCCGGGAGTTTGCCGGGAAGAATAAGAATAAAGACCTCACTGATGTATTAAAAAAGTTTGGAGAGTACAGTTTTTTCTACGGCCTGGTACTCTGGTTATATTATTTTTTAAGCAAAATGGGATTGGGGCTTTCAATAATCCAGGCAAAAATCCTGTTCGTAGCTGCCTCCCTGGTTTTGGGGGTATCAGTATCAACAGGGGGATATTTTGTAGTAAAATCAATCCAAACCGTCGAGCCGGACTTTCAAAAGCCCGTGGTGGAAAACCTTGAAAAACAGGGGTTTATAAAGGACGAGCCAGAGGCTGTTGTAAGAGACAGCAGCCTGGACAGGCCAACTCCGGAGAAAACCGGTAAAAAAGATGATATTGCTCCCACTATTACAATGGATGAACCGGTATCGGCACGTCTTGGGATTAACAGGTTGTCGGCCAATGGAGTTGATGAGAAACTGGTCTCTGATGTTACCGCTCAATTATATAAAAAATTGAGCACAGTACGGGGAAAAGACCGGGTTGTTTACCGGAAACTGGACGGAACCGGAAAAAGTGTAAACAGGCAGCTGGTTGGGACCGTAGGCAGGTTGGGCAGTACTGTTGTTTTGTCTGTCAGGGTCATTGACGGAGAAAATGTTAAAATTTTGTTCAATAAAACAATAACAATAAAAGAGGGTGATGATATTAATAAAGCCGTCAATTCTATTGTTCAAATGATAGACAGGGATCAAAGCCTCTGGTGATTTCCCGCGATTTTTTAGGCGCTCCCCTTTCCTTTTAAAAAAAAATCAATAAAATTGTTGACAAATATAGTGTCAGAAATCGAATAGACCCGGTTTGGATGACGTTCTTCTTTTGTTTTTTTCTTATAATCTATTATAATATTTAGCCAGAACCAGGAGTAGTGTTTATGAAAAAAAATGTTGCCACTGTTTTTATGTCTTTTCTTCTATTTCTTCTGTTTTCTCTTTCCGGTATTATTTCCTGTAGTAACATGATTGAAATCGGGCTTTATAATGACGATTTTGAGCAGGAGCAGGAGCAGGAACCGGAAGGGGAAATTAATGATAATTTGTTATCGAGTATTGAGATTACGAGTAATGTGGAAATAACCAGTAATTTTGACGGCAATTTTATTTCTACTCCGCTCGGTGTTGATGAAATTGAGCTGTATGCCTCTGTTGTTGATAAAAATGGTGATGATATAAGCGCTGCCTACAGCTTGAACTGGGTTCAGGGGAATCAATTCCTGGGTGCGGGTAAAATGTTAAAAACCGCTCCCGGCAGGGGGAAAAAGACCTTTGTTCTTCAGGTAAAAAATGCCGACGGTACTGTTGTGGGAGAAAAGTCGGTTCAATTTCATGTGGCCGGAAGATTTATTGAAGATTTTACTTCTGTTCAGTACCTTGATTATATGAATTCCAGCCAGAACGGTTCACGAGCCCGGGTAGATACGGAAAACGGGGAAGTTACTCTCACTTATTATGCCAAATATAATGTTATTTCTAATTTTAATGATGGTTCAATAGCCCTGGCGAATGATATATCGGCTTCCGGGAATTATGCGTATGTTGCTAATGGTGATCAGAAAATTTTAAGAGTTGATATTAGCAACCCGGGAAGTATGAAATATAGTGCTGCAACATGGACAGAAACCTGGGCGGGAATGGCAAACTATATAAAACTTTCCGGGGATTACGCGTATGTTAGTAATTGGGAAAAAGGATTGGGAATAGTAAAGTTGAGTTCTTTTAAAGAGTCCAATGAAGGTTTTTTTGGTTTAAACGCTTCTTTTCAAGATTTCGCAATCCGGGATAACAGGGCATATATTGCCTGTTTAGACGCGGGAATACAGGTAATTGATATATCCAATCCGGAAGAACCTTCAGATCCCGGTCTCTTCTATAGTACCGCCTGGGGCGGAACATCGGGAAATGCCTATTCGGTAGCTGTTCATGAAGGATACGCTTATGCGGCAGACAGTAATAACGGCCTTGTGGTAATTGATCTTGGTAAAAGCAGTGCAGAGAACCCACAAGGTGCGTATCATACCGGAACCGGGTCAAAGGGAGAAGCAGTTCAGGGTTTTGCTTACCGGGTAACAATATCGGGTAAGTATGCTTATGTTTCCGACTGGAATGAGGGGATAGTTATCTTTGATATATCCACTCCCGGCTCCCCCGTAAGAGTCTCTTCGTATTATACCGGGTTCAAGTCGAACAGAACGGTTCTCTCCGGTAATTATTTGTATATAGCGAACCAAAAGAGCGGTTTAATTGTAGTTGATGTTTCGAATCCCGCATGGCCCGTAGAAGCGGGAATTTGCAAAACCGGTCCGGCCGCAGGTATAGCCATAAAAGACGGCGTTGCGTATCTTGCCCGCCTTTCGAACGGAATAACCGCGGTCAATCTCCGTGATGAAGAAGGAACCATGAAACCCTATGAGTACGCGGTAAACCCCGGGCAGATTGTACAATCGAAGTCCATACTGGGAAGTTCCTCTCAGGCTCTCATAAAACGGGTCCGGCTCTCTACCAAATCGCTTGCGCTCTCCGGGAATATCCTGATTATGATGTCCAACAACGGTGTCGATTGGAGAACCATAAGAAAGGAGGGTATTTTTGAGTTTGATACAAGACCTGCCGCGGGTGCTCTTTATTGGAGTGCGGTCATGGCAACGAATAATAAATTCCAGAGTCCTGTATTGAAGGAAGTTCAAATAGAATACTGGGAAGAATAAACTTTTATTATGCTGCGAAATATTTTCATAATTCCGGGCTTTTTGTTGTTATTGTTCTCCGCCTCCGTGGATCTCTACGCGGAAAACACAAAAAGCCCTGCTGCCGGAAAGAGCAGAGTTGCTGTTCTTGACTTTAATGCCGTAAACACCCCGGAATTTCTTGCCAAAACCATCACCGATCTTTTTAGTGCCGGGCTTTTCGAATTAAAGCTCTTTACCATGATAGAACGAAGCGAAATGGAGCAGATCCTTAAGGAGCAGGAACTGCAAAAAAAAGGATGTACCGATTCGGTATGTGCCGTAACAGCGGGGAAAGCACTCTCTGCGCAGAAAATTATTCTCGGAACCATCCACAAAATGGAAGATTATAAGATCTTTATCAAAATTATTGATGTTGCAACCGGTGAAGCTGAATCGATCTATATTGAAAACGCGGCTCATGAGGACGATATTGAGCCGGTCCTTGCTTCCATAATAAATAAAATAAAAGAAGATTATACAAGCGCTGTAGAGTGTTATTTACAGGTTTCGCTTGCAGCAGTAGTGCCAACAGGCGATTTTTCCGGCCTATCCAATTTCGGGTATGGAGCGAATCTCGATTTCTCCGTTAACAATCTTGTGTATAAGAATGTTCCCGTTCTAATATCCTCGGGATTTTATTATTTCGGGGGAAATAGTGATGCTGTCCGTTCTATTATGATGATACCGTTTTCAATAAACCTGGGGTACCGCTTTCCCATTTCCGGGAATATTTCTGTTATTCCCTATTTAGGCGGCGGATATATGATGGAACTCATGAGTTACGATAGGGATGGAATAAGAAATTCTTCGGGAAAGTACGAATATTCCCGGGATTTTTTCTTTGATCCTTTGATTTCCGGCAGGATTGACATAGTATACCAGTTGACTCATTCATTCCGCTTGTATCTTTCCCCTGCGTATACATTTTTCCTGGAAAAGAATAGCAGCGGTCAATACTTTGGTATTGGGTTTGGTTTACAAATGAAAATATAATAAAAAAAACAAAACAGAAAAGTGTTTTTTGTTTAATTTTAAGTTGATTTTTCAGCAAACCGGTACAAATATGTCCCGGAGCTTTTTTTGAAAAATTATTTACAAATTTTATTGTTCTGCTATAGTTACCTGATAATTTTTTTTGGAGGGATTCTAAATGGAGAAAAATAGAACTTTCTTTCTACTGCCGGTTGTTTTGATTATTTCTATTGTCAATGTGGTTATCGCGATTTCTGTGGTGAAAATAAATAATACGGCTAACTCAAATCGAGAGCTTCTTCAACAGGTTTATAAACTGCAAAAAGCCCGGGTTCTGGGGCAGGTCCTTGCCGGAAAGAGTAGTGAAGCTCTATCGAATACTTCAAATGATCTTAAAGAGAGCAATACCGGCAATCTTGCTGATATGCCGGGAGTGGAATCGGTTTTGCGCAGTGAGATCCGTGAATTATTAAAAGATGAATTACAGGATGTTATTGCGGATCTTCAAAATGACAGTAAGCCGGAACCTGAAAGGGTGAAGCGCCAGAGAGCGCAGGCCTATGAAAAGAGCCAGGAACTGGTAAACAATGCCATCGCGAACGGCAGGTGGACCGAAGCGGATGTAAACCAGATCAGGCCCGTTCTTAGTAAACTCTCAAAAAAACAACAGGAAGAAATATATAAGAAATTGTTTCCTGCTATTAATCGTGGTGAAATAAAACTGGAAGCAAGAGATATTTTTTAGGGTCGTGTCTTAATATACCGAAAAACGTAATTCGGAATGTAGACTCTGCCCGGAGGCATCACTCCGGGCAGAGTCTACATTCCGGGTCGATATACCTTATTTTAGCGATCACCTTAAACCCGGTAAATCCTTGACAAATTCAGCCTGTTTTTTACAACTCTGTTTTATGGGTGCTTATTAAAAAGAGGAGGATTGTTATGAAAGATTTCCTGGTAAGATTTTTCAAGTTAGATGAAAGAGGAACCGGCATCAGGACAGAGGTCATTGCCGGAGCTACAACCTTCCTCACAATGATGTATATTGTTCCGCTGAATGGGTTCATTATGAAGGATACGGGAATGCCCGTACCTGAAGTCATAACCGCCACTGCTCTTATTACCATAATTGCCACTATTGCGAATGGTTTATGGTCCAACACTCCTATTGCCATGTCAGTTGGTCTTGGGCTTAATTCTTTTTTTGCCGCAGTTCTTGTAAAAGGACAAAATTTACCCTGGCAGACCGTTCTTGGGATAGTGTTTCTCTCGGGAATGCTTTTTTTTCTCCTCACAATAACAAATATACGAAGACTCATAATAGATTCAATAACACCCGAATTTAAAATTGCCATATCCGCGGGTATTGGATTGTTCATTGCTTTTGTGGGATTAAAGCAGATGGGAATTGTTGTTGATGATAAATTTACCCTGGTGACGATTGGAAAATTATCAAACCCCAAAGTCCTTCTTGGAATCATCGGGCTTTTTATAACAATCTGCCTGGTTGTCTGGAAAGTCAAAGGCGCGTTTATTATTGGTATAATTACAACATCTATTATCGGGTATATAATAACAGATGCCGCGCCCCCTTCGGGGATCTCCGGTTTCTTTTCTGCGCCCGTCTCCCCCAGTACTATTTTTTTAGAACTGGATATCCTCTCCGCTTTGAAATGGTCTCTGCTGCCGCCAATTATCACTTTTATGCTTACTGATCTTTTCGACAGTCTTGGTACCCTGGCCGGTGTTGGGCACAGGGCAGGAATATTTGAAGATTCTTCAAAACCTATTCAAAGAACATTGGAAGTGGATGCAACAGCCACTGTACTTGGGTCTCTTCTGGGCCTTTCCACAACAACAAGCTTCATTGAAAGCGCTGCCGGTGTTGAAGAAGGGGGACGGACCGGGCTTACTTCTGTTGTTACGGGGCTGTTCTTTGTTGGAACGCTCTTTCTGGTTCCTTTTTTTACCAGTATTCCGCCAAATGCCATATACCCGGTATTGGTAATTGTTGGTGTTTTTATGTTTGCCGATCTAAAAAACATCGATTTTTCTGATATGGAAATTGGGATTCCCTGTTTTTTAATTATTATCCTCATGCCCCTGACATTTTCCATAACAAAGGGACTTGCTGCCGGTTTTATAACATATGTGTTTATCAAACTGGTAAGAGGAAAAGTAAAAGAGCTGAATCCCGTAATTATTATCCTTGCCGCAATATCAATCCTTGCGTTTGTTCTGGAGTAGTCCTGACGCTGTCAGGGAGTTTCCGGCAAATCTACGTTTTTATTTGCGGCATGCTTGCTGGAAATGGTTTGCTTCTGAAACCCCGCAAGGATAAGAAGTGCCGTCATAAGCACTATCATTGTAATACTCAGTGATACTTGTTTTGTGTTCTTCATAATCTTCACCTTATATAGTATAGTTCTTTATATATATATTATGCATGTTTTGTGCAAGATTCTAAAAAGTAAATGTTTTTTGCGTTTTTTCAGAAAATTTGTAATTTAAAGTAGAGGGAAAGGGAGCCGCCAGGAAGACGGAGGGGGGTGTCTTCTTTTTGGCTCCCTCTCTATACCTCTATTATATAAGTGTGTTTTTACGGCAAAAAGGGCGAAATTTTTTTTAAATATGATTTTTTTTCCAAAAAAGTTTGCAAAAATAGAAGATTATTATAGATTGATACTATTATGTATTTAGCGCCCTTAAATTACGACAGGTTTTTCAAAAAGGTCTTTTCCGACAAAGAAATATCCAGACGGTTCCTGGAAGATTTCCTGGAAGTGAAGATAGATTCTATTGAGCTTCTCAAAGAAAAACACCAGCTTACGGATGATGCCTCAGTTGTAGAGTTCGACTTCCGCTGTAAAATA
>JAAENB010000412.1 GCA_024224995.1 bacterium
CATAACCCTGGCCTGAAACCAGCCAGTAAAGGCGTTGCACTGCAACGTCTCTCAGAACCAAACCCTGGCCGGAGCATCTTCGCAAAATAGACCCCGGTATACCCACAGTTTCTTCCGTATTTTTCCCGGCCCTGCCGGGTCAGCACTCTCAAGAAACTCTTTTTAAATAGGGGGTCTGTTTTGAGACGTTGCACTGCAACGTCTCTCAGAACCAAGCCCTTGCCCGGAGCATCTTCGTAAAACAGACCCCGGTATCAACACAGTTTCTGACCTGTTTTTTTCATATCTCCTCCTTTGTGCTGCTGATATTTTATGTATAGAGATTCTTTTTATATATTGACTTCCTGTATCAGATCAAATATCATCTGCGGGGGAAAGTTTGTTATAAAGTAGAAAGGTGTTCCGTTCTGCAATAAAGAGACGTTGCGCAACGTCGCTTTCACTAAACAGAAGGAGGAAATTTTATGAAACGGTTATCTTACATGCTTCCGGTTTTAGTTTTGACTCTGTTCTTTTCCATGGCTCTTCGTGCCCAGGAGACGGCAAAACCTTTTGGCCTCCGTGCCGCTGTTGGGACCGATATCAACCTGGGTATTGGCGGAGGCATTGGTGCCGGGTATACCCTGTTTTTTTCTCCGGGCTCGGCCCTGGAAATGGGCGGAGATTTCTTTTATCATTATTCTTATGAAAAGAACGCGGATGAAGACACTGGTAATACCTTTGATGAAGAGACCGAACTAATGATCTTTGCTGTCAGGGCCAGCTGGCTTTTTGGATACCACCCAAATGAAGGCGGGTTCTTTTTTATTGCAGGAGTTGGTGTTGTTGTTGCTTCTATTGATTGGACAAAATACATGATAGATAAAGTTTCAAGCGCGAAATCTGAGGCGAACTGGCTGGAAACCACTTCCGCGGGGAATTTATTCAGCCTGGGTGTGGGATACGCCATTGGCAATGGTCTTGAAGTCCGCCTGGAATTACCGCTGCTTATTTTTTACAGCGCTGGCGATGCTGCTGCTATTGCTCCTACGCTGACGTTTTCCGTGGAGTATAGGGTGTTTTAGCCCTCCCCCCCCCCTCCTGTACGGGTACGGCGCGCCGTGCCCGTACAGGAGGGGGGGGGGAAGGGTAATAAAAATTTTCTTTGACAGATTACTACTCCGCCTCTCATATGGTTACAAATTAAAATCAGGGATTTATTATGAAATTAGGTATGATGGGGCTTCCCCAAACAGGTAAAAAACTTCTCTTTGGACTTCTAACAGGCAGCGATCCTTCAGCAGCGATTGATGCTCAAAAAGCCGTTGCCGGTATCGCGGAAATACGTGACGCCCGGTTCGATAAACTGGCAGCAATGTACGAACCGAAAAAAGAAGCTCCTGCCAGGATCGACATCCAGCTGCTTCCCAAACTTGAACCCGGTTCCAGTAAAGAAAATGAGATCTTCAGAGAAATTGCCGATGTGGACGCTCTTTGCCATATTGTACGAGCCTTTGCCGATGAATCGGTCTATCATGTAAAAGGTTCTGTTGATCCGGACAGGGATATTGATGCTATAAATTCAGAGCTTATTCTCCAGGATCTTCTCTTTATTGAAAAACGGCTCGAAAGGATTGCCAAAGACAGGAAAAAGAAGGACGAGAAACGGCTCAAAGAGGAAGAAGAACTCATGATTCAATTCAGGGACCACCTGGAAGAAGATAAACCTCTCCGTGTCCTGGAAATAGAAGACGAAGTTATGGGAATAATTTCGGGTTATCCTTTTCTAACCATGAAAAAGCTTCTTGTAGTGCTGAATATTGACGACAGCGACATCAGTGAAAGCAAAACCCTTTCAAATTTGTCCGATAAATACTCCTCCCATAGTATTGATTTCATCCAGGTTCCGGTTAAAATGGAGTCGGAAATTGAGCTCCTGGACAGTGATGAAGAGAAACGTGAATTCATGGAAGCTGTGGGCATTGAGGAATCGGCTTTAAATCTTTTATCGAGCCTGGCCATGCGGTCCCTGGGACTTATTTCTTATTTTACTGTTGGAAAAGATGAGGTCCGTCAGTGGCTTGTAAGAGAAAATTCAACCGCTCCTGTGGCTGCCGGGGTTATCCATTCCGATATTGAACGGGGTTTTATCCGGGCTGAAGTTATTAAATATGATGATCTTATGGAACTGGGCGGTGAAGAAGAGGTTAAGAAAGCTGGGAAACTTCTGGTTATGGGTAAAGATTATATTGTAGTTGATGGGGATATCGTCAACTTCAGGTTTAACGTGTAAAGGTTATAATAAATGCGCCTCTTCTCATAACGTTGGGTTAAAACCCAACGCTATGAGAATCATTTTTTATGATTCTCCGAGAATATACTACCCAATTCACTAAACATTTTACAGGCCTCATTTAACTCCCCAATCATGCTTTTTCTTCCTTCAACACTTTTAAAGAGCTTTGTTCTGTCCCACCAGTATTGATGCGCCAGCCAGTTTCGTTTTCGAAGCGCGGTTTTCAGCCTGGTCTCATTTTCCGCCTGGATCTTTACCAGGGAGTTGAGGATATTTATCAACTTCCAGAAATTTTGATCCAGGTCTTCGTCAAAAAAATAATCATAGCGCTGAATCGAAAGAGAATCAACTGAAGATGTCTCTTTTCCGCTGATTATTCCGGTTATTGTCTTTTCCAGACAATGCGCCTGGAACATGGCCAGCCCATAGGCTGTATAGACTTCGCTTTTTTCTTCGTGTTCCGTAACCTGGTTATTTGGCATATTCCCTCCCTCAAGAAAGTTCAAGGTTTTTTGTCCGAGGGTTAATTACCCGGAAAGAGATCAAACCTGTTTTGGACTTTCTTCCGTATTTTTTCCCGGCCATCCGGTGTCTGAGCGGAGCCGAAGACCCGGGTCAGCTGCCCTTAAGAAACTGGTTAACGGTTAACAGTTTTATACGATATTAAAGGTCAGGGCAAGTCATTTTTAAGAGATTCATCTATAAAAAAAATGAGCTCCGCGTTAACGGAGCCCTTTTTTAGTGGAGGTAGATCATGAAAAAAATTTAATTAGCTTTTAGCTTTGCTTTTCCGGGTTTAGCATCCCGGGGATATAAGGAAAAATTATTTTGATATTCTTTAATAAACATTTTTCCGCATATCTCTGAGATGATATTTTTGGAGTTTTGGGAAGAGCCCGATTTGGGCTCTTCCCAAAGGAGGTGAATCATGAAAAAATTATTTTAAATCTTACTTTATAGTAACCTCTTTTATTATGAGATTTATAACTTCGGGAGGGATAAGGAGCTTCACTTCTCATCCCTTCCCGGTGTATTGATATATAAGGGGAATATTTCAGGGATTAGTTACAAAAAAAATTGAAAAATTTTTGATAGTATATTACTTTTGTAAGTAGATATAGTACGTTTTGAATATAAAAACCATTTATAAGGATTCACCAAAAAAACACTACAATGGCGTTGGAAATAAAAAAGATATCACACGCGGTAATAATATCGGATATACACCTGGGATGGGCACTCTGCGGAACGGCTCACGAAAGACTGCTGAACTGCCTGCCGGAGATAGCCGGAGAATCGGAGCTGGTAATATTAAATGGAGATATAGTCGATTATTTCAGGTCGGCATATAACAAAAAGGGCGCGCGTACAATAGAGGCGTTTAAGAAACTTATACAAACCTGGAAAAAGGCTGGAAAACAGGTCGTCTATATTGAAGGGAATCACGACCGGAAAGAAATCGCGGATAAAAATTTTTCTCCCGATTGTCTCTCCTACGATTTCACCGGCCATAACGGAGAAACAATACGGATCTTCCACGGGCATCGTTCCGGCACGGAAACATACCGCCCGGGTCCATACGACCGCTACGGATCAAAGCTCCTGAAGCTGGATAACCTGGTACTTTCAAAACTGCCCTTTTTAAAAAAAGCACTGCCTTTCCTGGTAGGATGGATTTACGGGATAATTGGATTCATTGAAGACAAGCTCTGGCAAAAAGGACTTCGAAAAAGACTGCACGAACTTTCCAGGGATGTGGAAGTTCTTGTTCACGGCCATATTCATTTTGGCGCGCGAAAATATACAATTAACAACAAACCGGTCTATCGCAGCGGCTCCTGGGTATCCGGCGGGCAGGTGGGAACCACGAACAGTTTACTTCGTTACACAAAAGGAAAATTCGAACGGATAAAAATAACGGCAACGGGCTGGAAAACCTGTTAAAGAACTCCTTCTTTTATCAATATTTCCTTCCATTCCAGAACCTTCTCTTTTGAATAATTATAGCCAACTTCGGCAATTTGCGAAAAAGCGCTCAGGTCCATGGACTTAAAATGATCAACAGGAGGGTTAAGATACAGGTCGGCGTCCACTTTCACTTTTCTTGTTTTATTAATACTACTCAGAACAATCGACTGCACCAGGATATCAATGGCATGAGGAGCGGCTTCTGCCCGAACGAACGGAAGAAAACGGCTAAAAAGAACCCGCCAGGGAGAGGGGAATTCATTTCCTTTGACCCTGAATTCGCTATCTTCAGTCACATCTGTTGCAATAAGAAACCCGTTACAGTCTTTCCGCATTATTTCTCCGGGAAGGTTATCTAAGACTCCGCCGTCTACCAGTAAGCTGTTCGAATCCACAACCGGCGCCAGTATTCCGGGCAGGGAAATACTTGCCCGAACCGCTTTCCAGGCAAGGCCCCTGCGGTGAATATTTATTTCCGTAGTACTGAGATTACTGGAAACACAAAAAGCATTAAGCCAGAAATCTTCAATAAGCGTCTCCCTGAATCCTTTGCTCAGTCCTTGTTCCAGCTTCCGTCCTTTCAGTATTGAAATTACCGGCAGAGTATATTCTTTAAAGGGATTGGATTCAACAAAATTTACCCTGACAAAGTCAAGAAAGCGCTCAAAGCTCCAACCCAGGGCAAAGCTAAAGGCAATAACCGCGCCAATGCTTGTTCCCCCAATCATATCAATAGGAATGCCTGCTTCAAGAATGGCAGTGAGAACTCCAACATGAGCAAAGCCGCGGGCTCCACCGCCGCTCAAGACCACACCAATAGCGCGGCCCGCGAGAAAACGAGCCAGCCGTTGAAAATCCTCTTCCTGTTCCCATTTAACATGAAGATGTTTTTCCACATTCCGCTTCGATAACCAGAGATTTGTTCCCGATGGATATTTGGTTCCTTCAGGATGAAGCAGCACCAGGGTCTGTTTTATCTTTGCCACATCATTTTTTGTCTGAGATTCCGAACGAAGTAATTGGCTTTCAACAGGACCAATTTCCGGACTCCCGTCTGCCCAGGCAACAATCAAAACCTGGTCAGCCTCATAAATAGCTTTCCTGGTCCAGGGCGAATAAGAAATATCGGCCTCATAGATCATAAACCGGTAAACGGCTTCCTGCTCGGCCAGCCAGGAATTGAGCCGCAGGCTGTCCGTAGACTGGGCAATTCCCGGTTTTCCAATAAGGTGGTCTACCCGCTCACTATTCAAATAAAGAGTTGGCCCAAAGCGGGCAAGTACGGTAGCCAGCTTGTCCGCGAACTCGGAGAGAGGGACTTCCGGGTTGTCGGAGATGAGGACAAAACTCATGGTAAGATTTTTTTCCAGGGGAGAAAAACCGCTTCTACGAACACGGTGAACCGTATTTTTGAGACGCCGAATGAGTATCTGGGTTATTTTTCTCATAGCCCGGGGATATTTGTCAATAATTTCAGTAAATTCTACCTTGGAAAATTTTACCAGATGGCTTTCCCGGATAGCATAAACACTTGTTTCACGCTCTTCTTCCAGGCAAATCTCCAGCTCTCCAATTATTTCACCGCTTTCAATCTCTCCGCCAAATGGCCAGCTGCCGTTTTCATCATCGATAAAAGACTGAAGCCGTCCACTGATAACGAAAAACAAACCATTATGAGGTTGTCCCTGGAGAAACAAGGGTTCTCCCCGGTTAAGATGGATCCACTCTGTTTTGGATTCAATCTCATGAAGAGTATCATTATCAACCTCCTCAAATATCCGGGAAAGGACCGACATAACGCGGTTACGGCGCAGACGGAGCCGCACGATCTCTGCCATCTTTTCTATCATTCCGGGAAATTTATTAACCAGTTCAACAAACCTGGTTTTGGTCAATTGCAGCAGTTTGGATTCCTGGTCAGCAATTATATCAGCCGTATAATTTCCTCCCTCAAGGAGCTGCATCATGCCAATGGTCATATTCGGATCTATTTCTTCCAGAATCTTTTTTTTGTTATTTTCTTTGGTGATAGAAGCATGAAGGTGGCCCTCAATAACGATATACATAATAGAACCACGATCTCCTCTTGAGAGAAGAGTTTCTCCTTCTTTCAGGTATACCCATGTTAAATTAGAGGAGAATTCCCGCAGACTCTCTTCACTGAAGTCAGTAAAAAGGCCAGTTGCTGATATTATGCTTAACAGGTCTTTATCCTGTTTCATGATGGCACCTCTTAAGAAAGTGGTTTTCAGTTACGCGCATATCAATATAAATAGTACCCTTAATTAAATAAAAAATCAATAAAAAATCAATAAAAAATCGGATAAATTTTATTGCAATTTCTTGAAAGCAGAGTACAATTGAACCTCTAAATGGAGATGCCATGAAAAAATATTCACTATTCTCATTATCTTCCATTCTTTTAGTCTCATACCTGTGGACATCGTCTGCTTATGCTGATGCTGTTGACAGCAAAATGCAAATGATTTTTACCGTCCTGGTAAATAAATACTCTCAGGAACAGCCTCCGGGCCCCATTAAAAAGGGCCTTTCTGTCCTGGAATTCAAAGAAGAATCCGATGATGCCATTGGGTATGGTATTGGTAATACTATACGGGAGGTTCTTGCCCGCAAGGTTGTTACAAGCCGGAACTTTTATCTTATTGATCAGGATACTGTTGAAAAAAGCCTCAAAGAGATTGAACTTTCCCAGTCCGGGCTTGTTGACGACAGTCAGGTAGTGGAAGCGGGTAAACGGATTGGTGTAGAGGTTTTTATTACGGGGTCTGTTTCCGAGCTCAATGACAACTTCGTTATATCAGTTAAGATAATTGATGTTGCAAGCGGCAAAGTGATTGCCCTGGAACAGGCGGTTATTCCCAAAAAAGAGCTTATGGATAAGCGGAAAAAGTTTGCTTTTGAAAATATCGAGCAGTATGGGCTGGGGATCAATTTCCAGTTTTCCTATGCTTTTCTTATAAAATCACCCAGGAATGATTATACTCTTTTTGTCGCAGACACCTTCTTAAATTACCGGCCGTTTTTGTGGTTAAACGTAAAAATGGGGGTAAGTTATCTTGCGTTGAATTATCCCAGGCTGGCAACCGCAGCATATACGGTTTATCCCGATCTCCGGACACGGGCAACAGCTCTTGGAACATCTGTCTATGAAACATGGGAAATACAAGCCAATGATACATCCATGAACATGGTTGGGCCTTATATTGGTGCTGATTATAACTGGACCCCGTCTCCTTATTTTACCGTAGGAGTGGGAGTTGCCGTGAATTATCTCCCAAACCCCGTAATGATACAAAAATTTGACGATGGGTTAACTTATACAGCCAGTCCAGCTGCAATAAACAGGAGCGGGGGTTTTGAAATTGAGCAGGAATTTGAAAGTACTTTTAACGTACGGCTGGAACTAAAGCCGCAATATTTTTTCTCTCCCCGCATGACCGTAGGGCTTTATTTAGCCTATATCTTTTCACCGGATCTGAGCCTGTCAAAAACCACTATCGACAATGACCTGACCCTCTATGAATGGGACGATAACTGGGGCTCAGGCAATGCTGACGCGACAGCACGAAGAGAAAAATATTTTTCAATCAGCCGGAAATATTTCGGAGCGAACCAGGATGTTGAAGACATTGCCCTGCACGGGTTTATTATGGGACTGAGTTTTAATTTTTATTTTTAATATATATTTTCCCTCACCCCAGCCCTCACAGAGGGTGAGGGCATAAAGGAGATTTTTATGACAGAAAAATTTTTATTTTCATCTGAGTCAGTAAGCGAAGGACATCCGGATAAGGTATGCGACCAGGTTTCGGACGCTGTAGTAGACGCCTGTTTAAAAGACGATCCTCTTTCCAGGGTTGCCTGCGACTGTTTTACCACAACAGGGATGATCCTGGTTGGCGGTGAAATAACCACCAAAAGCCGGGTCAATTTTCAGGAAGTGGTCCGGGGGGCCGTAAAAGATATTGGCTACGACAACGCAGACCACGGCCTCGATTACAAATCAATGGCAATTCTCAACACCATCCATCCCCAATCGGCCGATATTTCCCAGGGCGTTACTGCTGGTGAAGGCCTGTACGAAGAACAGGGAGCCGGTGACCAGGGAATGATGTTCGGATTTGCCTGCAAAGAGACCCCGGAGCTTATGCCTGCTCCAATTATGTTTTCACACCGCATTTTAGAACACGCGGCAAAACTGCGAAAGAATGAAACAATTCCCTGGCTGCGGCCCGATTCGAAAAGCCAGGTTACGATTGAATACGAAGGATATACTCCAAAAAGAATAGACTCAGTCGTAGTCTCACATCAGCATGATGATATAATAGCGTATGACGATCTCAAAAAAGAAATCATCGAAAAAATTATCACCCCAATACTTGAACCAACAGGCCTCCTCGACGAAAACACCCGTTATTTCATTAATCCCACAGGCCGTTTTGTTATTGGCGGACCGCATGGAGATTCAGGGCTCACGGGAAGAAAGATTATTGTCGATACCTACGGCGGCATGGGCGCCCATGGCGGCGGAGCTTTCAGCGGAAAGGACCCCTCAAAAGTGGACCGGTCTGCCGCGTATATGGCACGGTATGTCGCGAAAAACATAGTCGCTGCCGGGTTTGGAGACCGCTGCGAAGTCCAGCTTGCCTACGCAATTGGCGTCCCCTTCCCGGTTTCGGTTATGGTAAATGTCTATAACGAAACTTCGGAAGTATCAACAGCCGCGAACGAGAAAATCGCTCAGGCCGTACAAAAGATCTTCGACCTGAGCCCGGCCGGAATCGTAAAAACCCTCGACCTGCTCAAACCAATGTACCGGGCCACAGCCGCGTACGGCCATTTCGGCAGAGAGGGATTCTCCTGGGAAAAGACCGACAGGGTTGCAGACCTGCAAAAAGAGGTGGGGTAGAGGGGGAAGGTGACCGATTAAGAATGGCACCCGCAGGGCCGGGAAAAAATACGGAAGAAACGGTTTATATACCGAGGTCTGTTTCCATCGGCCCCCCAACCCCCGGAGGGGGCGCTAGAGTTTTTGAAAATGAGTCAATTTTAGCCCGGGGTTTTAACCCCAATGGGGCAGCAGAGCATAACCCCGGATAAAATCTTCCGGGAACAGGCTCAGTTTATAAATAAGTTCACCAGGGTGATGGGTTTTCTCATAGCGTGGGGTTTTAACCCCTCGTTATGATGAAGGAAGCCCCGGTTCCGGATTTAAGTTTCTTAAAAGAGCTATTCTCCAATATAAAGAATAAGTTTATCGTGTACAAGAATAGCCAGATCCTGAATCCCGTCACCGTTAAAGTCACCGCTGCCCAGGTCGTGGGGTTCAAAAGAATTTCTCAGGTCGCGAGGAGAATGCCCCGGAGACTGGTAAACCTCGAAAACCAGTTCCCTGGAAAGAGTATTTTTATGTAAACCCGCGATCTCAATAGACCGGTTATGGGCATCAAGAAGGACCAGTTTGTTTTTACCGGAATTTCCGAGTTTAGCCTGGTAGATATTCCAGAGATATGGTTTCTCATCCTGCGATGTATATTCACTAATAGTTTTTAATTCCAGATTTTGTATCCCATCATACAAATAATGAAGCTCCGACCGCCCAATAAAAAGAATACCGCTCTTTTTTCTCAACCGTATTGGAGTAACCGCCAGCAAATTTTTCACCCCGCCCTCAATATTAATGGCATGCTTTTTACTTCTCTTTCCCCGGGGAAACACATACAGATCGTTTCCCGATTCATCATACAAAAGATAGGATACTTTTTTCTTTTTATCAATGTAATCAATATAGGTATTACCCGCAGAAATTTGAACAGACTCCAGTTCCGGGTTTAATTGACGAACGATTTGGAACCGGTCTTTTTTCCATGAAAAGAGGCGGGCAATCTTTTTCCTGGTAACCAGCAGCTGCGGATTATATTTCGATCCAACACTGGTAATCATATCCGGAGTTGTAATTGTAGCCAGGGGCCGGAATTGCTCAGGGGTAAGCCGCATGAGCTTCTTTTTATGAAGACGGAACATCACCGGTTTATCGTACGGGATATAGAGCAGAATAGCCCAATGCCGATAGCCAGGCAAAGGGATAACCTTCATTGAAGAGGGTTCATTTTGTAATGACAGTTTCCCGGCCACTTTGCCTTTACCACCGGCTTTATTATGAGCAATAAGCCTGAGACCTTTCTTCGGATCTTTGCAAACGCTAAAGATCGTAGAACCGGCAACAGACATAGCAATAGGCTTTCCCGGTAATTTTAAATACCGGGGAAAAGAAGAAAGCTTTTTCCTGCCATGAACAGCAATAGCATTTTCCGCTTTACTGAATAGAACCAGGTCGCCGAATTTTGTCGCTTCCAGAGAATTCGCATTGGCGATAGTATCATATACCCGGGGAACAGGAGCAAGGCCCTTTCTATTTCCCCGGTAGCAGTGAACCTGGTTTAGCGCAGGAGCGGTAATAAAAAGATCATTATACCCGTCATCATTATAATCAAAAATAACCCAGGAAGGATCTGTTTTACCGCCAACCCCTTTTAACGGAAGTCTTTTGGTAATTACCGTATCACGGGTAAAAAGATTTTGCACGGTATTGGAAGTAATTCCATACAACCGTAGAATAATTCTATTATTCAGCAAAGCTGCGAATTGAGATTGTTTACCCTTTAGCAAGGAAACTTTCTTAATATTAGAAATAGCCGGAAGTTTCAGCGCGTATTCCCAACCATAGGTATTTCCCTTTTTCCCCGGCCGTACCCGCAGGGGAAGTTTTTCTTTACCAAAATAAAAAACCAGGTCCGGAATTGAATCATTATTTACCCGGGCGATCATGCTCCATTGGCATCCATAAGAGGAAAAGGGCAGAGATGTCCGTTTAACAAATTTCCCCTTTCCCGCGTTCCAGAGAACAATGGCTTTACCCGGCATGCAGGCCAGGATGTCGAGCAGACCATTATTGTTAAGATCACCAATTTCAATATTCTTAATATTCGAAGCATTTTTAATATACAGAGAAACGGGACTTCGAAAGGCATGATCTTTTTTTTGTAAATAGATCTTTATCCCGTGCTGAAGGTCAATGCACACAATATCCGGAAGCCCGTCACTATTCATATCGGAAACAGTGAAATATTTAATCCAGGGATCCAGAACAAAGCCCTGGTTGTTAAAATCTTTTTTCAGCTCGCTCAGACTGTCCCTGGAAATATCACTTTTTTTGCGAATAAGAATTTCAAGGCGTGAAACTTTATTATTCAAAAAAAGAATATCATCCAGACCGTCATTATTCATATCATGAACATGAAGATGAGAGGTTTCATCAACAAATTTAAAAATAGACATGGAGCCAAAACCAAAATCCCGGGTTTGGCTCTCACCGGGTACAGCAGTGAGTCCTAAAAAAATCGAGACCATTAAAAAAAAGATAAACTTCCGGTTGCATATAGATCTGGGTTTATAATATTGTTTCACGGTTCTTATTAATTCCTTTTTTATTTTACTACTGCTACTTCTTCTTACGAGGGTAGTATATTACAGTCTTTGATGATACTCTTGTCTCTTCATATTGAGAATAACTCGTGGTCCTGCCGAAAAATGAAGCGATAAACTTCCTTGACGGCAATTTATTAAACTGAAGATTAACAAAATAATTTTCCAATGGATTAGAACCTTTAAAGCGGCTGCCCATCTTCGAACTCCTGGATAGAACACCTGCCCGGAATCCTTGAATAAAAGCGGGATGTTTTACTATTTCAACAAGCTGTTTTATAGCAACGGATAAATCGGACATTCCATATGCCATAACATGAGCAGGGACTGTTTGCATGGATTGAGTAAAAAACGCCGACTGGTAAAAGGGACTTGTTTCTTTTCCGGCGGAAGCCTTAACCAAAGAACGGACCAGAACATCGTCCCCAATAACCAGCGCGTCATCGGCGACGGTAATTTGTATTTTCCCCTTTTTTACCGGGTTGGCTTGATTTCCGGGAGCGGTTTTTCCCATGGGAAACCCGGAGGGAGTAATGGTATAAAGAGTATGGTTCATATACGTTGAACTTTCAAATTTAGCCCTGAACTGTATTGCCAGGGGTGAATTTTTAGCAAATAATTTTTTTAGTGCTTTTTCCGCAAGTTGAGGGTTCCGTAACTGAAAAGCAACAATATCCTGTTTCTGTAAATTGTCAAGCCGGGAATATGCGGTTATCATATCATCATGATTTTCTAAAAAATCTTTTGAAACATCAACCTGAAGCATTCCTTTAAGAGAGTCAATGCCCATCCGGAACTGCATGGCTAATTGGGGATTTATATTATTCAGGATTGCAGGGAGATTACTCCACAGGTTTTTAATATCCAGCTTATACACCTGGTATGAGTAAACATCCTTTGGTACATACGCCAGACGATGACTCCGGGGTATTGGCCTGTCGTTAAAAAGAGCCCAGATCCCCTGCTTGCCCGGAGCTTTTAAAATATTCAAATCCAACTCCATTGTTTTGGGTTTAAACGATATCCTGAGATTAAATTCTCTAAAATGATCCAGTCCAAGCGCTTCCATGACTTTAAACGCAGATATACCTCCCGGCATTCCAGGCTTGTTTCCCGGTTTGCTAAAATCATTCTCCAGTTCTTTTACGATCCGGTCAATGAACGTGTACGAAAGCTTAAAATTAACAAATGGAGTTCTTGTAATATTTACAGGCAGTTCCTTTTTTAATTTAACAATACATTTTTCAATAAATGATCTCTCTGAGGAAAAAATCATGGTATTCCCATAATGAGCAGACCAACTGGAAACTTCACCTTTATTTTTATCTTTCTCAATACTTTCATATACGGTAACACCCTGAAAAGATGTTTTTTTAGTTATTGAAGAGCCGGGATCAAGTTCGCTGATTTCATCTCCCAAACGGACTAATTCATTAAAGTCTTTTTCATTCATTTCAAAAAGAGTAAACATTTTTACATCGTCATTATCCGTAGGAGTAATTCCCAATACCAATTCCTTTTTCATATAACTCAAGCTTTTCATGAAGAGTTGATACCTTTTTTCGGAAGAGGCGTCTTTTTTATTCTCTTCAGAGAAAGAGGTTTTCATAAACTGCCCCAGAGCGCCGAATAAACTCTGCCCGTTAAAAAAAAGTTCCATTTCTCTACTGTTGACCAGTTCTCCCAGGGGAGAATCATAAATAGCGGTTTTTATCTGCTCCATGTTTGAGGCATGAAAAACGATTGCTGTTCTTCCATCCAGAAGGTCAAGCCGTTCATAGGCAAAGAGCCGGTTATTGCCCGAAACCGCTGCCAGGAAAGAACAGGCTGCCAGTAAAAGCGGAACCAGGATTATTTTATAAAGATGATTCATTATGTTCTCCATATGATTTTTTTAAATTTTATTTAGATTTTAAAAAGAATTATTTACCTGTTTTTTTGTTCTTAAACTTCTGAGGATTTGGAGGCGGCAAGGGATATACATACCCTGTTTGAGAATTAGTTTCACTATACGCGAAGGCATCAATATGATCCAGAAGGAACTTTACATGGCGAACCGGAATGGCAAAGTTTAATCCCTGCATATTTCTCACACCCATATTTATTACCCCGATTATTTGCCCGCGGCTGTTAAAAAGAGGGCCTCCCGAGTTGCCGGGATTTACGGACGCGTCTACCTGTAAAAATATCTTGCCCGCGAAGATCCGGCTTGTGTGGCTAATCACTCCTTCGGTAACGGTCCGTTCCAGTCCCAGGGGATTACCGATTACGAATATTTTTTCTCCCATTTCTACGTCATCCGCCGGACTTAAAACAACAGGCTGAAGCCCGTCGCTAATTTTCTCTTCTATTTGCAGCACCGCAAGATCATGAAAGGGGTCCAGCGCTACGATCCTGATCTTTTTATGAACAATTCGCTTTAATTCTTTGCCGAATTTTTTAAACCGGGTTATAGTAAGATGCTTTTCACCTTTTATAACATGAAAGTTTGTAATAACATAGCCGTCTTTATTAATAAAAAAACCGGACCCCATACCGCCGGGAGAGCGGACAACTACAACCGAAGGGGCGAATGTTTGGACGCCTTCTTCTGTTGAAATAATCTCATGAGTTTTTTCGGAATAGAGGTTATTATTATCCTGTTGAGCGTTCTCCGGTTCCTTTATTTTATTATCATTTTTTTTGATTTTAAGTATATCCGAAACCGGAACCTTGATTACATCAAAACCAAGATCAACAATAACGTGTTTTTTCGTTTTTTTAAGGATGCTTCCTTTAATGACAGCTCCTTCTTTTAATTGTATTACTTCAGAGTGCAATACTGTGGAAAAAACCGTTATGAGTACTGCGATATATAGTATTTTTCTCATATTTCTCATGTTTTTCATGAATAATTACCTTTTTTCTTCTATTAATTCATCAATTTAAGTCATCAATTTTGCTTTAAATTGGAGCATTCAGAGAAAGACATTACAATAAGTGCATAGTACAATTTACAAAAAACAGGCCTGCTTGGCAACAAAAAAGGAAAAATCCATTAATAAAGTGTTGGGACAGATTTGTCCCTGCTTTTGGAGCAAAATACCTTTGACAAGCTTATTTACCTGTTGCATAATAGGCGGAATTCCTGAAGAGGGGGTATTTTAATGGATGATAAGCTCACAATTGTAGGTCCCGAACCGTCAGGGGACGGCAGTAGAAAGAAGCAGAAGAGTTTTAATATCGAAGCGTTGATGCTTATGGCAAAATACGATGCCGGTTTCAGGGAAAAACTCTTCTCCAACAGGGACAGTGCTATTTCCGAATCCGGAATTGACTTTTCCGCGGGTGAAAAACTGCTTTTAAAAAATATCAGCGTTGAGCAATTAGAAAAAAATATTACGGAATTCCGGATTCCCGGGGTTACCCGGAAGAGTCTGCCAAGCTGGCGAACTGCCGCGTCCATACTGGTTCTGCTCTCATCAATGTTCTTCTCTTACAGTTCCTCTGACCCCGCTCTTTCTGCCAGCACGCTTGGAGGAGTTGCTCCCGATATTGATTTTCAGGCTCAAAAAACCCTGGGATGGATTAATGCCGATACCTACCGCGGCGTGGGAAAAGCCACCCCCGCTCCAAACGCGCAGGGTAAGTCAGAAAGAAGAATGTCGTCCAAAGAGGCTGCTCTTCTGGACGCGCAATACCGGATTATTGAAAAATTTATTGGTTCCAGACTTACGGCTACCGGAAATCTTCATTCCAATAAGACCTCGAAGAAAGAAAAATTTTTCAAAATTGTAAAAGCCGGAAAGATAATAAAAGCCACTTACGATAATGAGGATAATTGCGAGATTATTTACGAAATTGAAGCTAAAGGCCTTAGAAAAATGGTAGAGCAAGGTCTATAAATAATAGGTTGGAAACTGTGGTTGTGCAGGGGTCCGTTTTGCGAAGATGCTCCGGGCAAGGGGTGCGACCCCTGCGAGGGGTGCGACCCCTGCGAGGGGATTTAGACCGGGGTTCTGTTCTGTTCCCGGGGTTAAAAACCCCGGGCTACATGACGATGCCCCTATGATGCCGCCATATGGCAGGCCCCGGTTAAAGTCTTCGGGAACAGGCCCTGTTTAAAAACAAGTTTCTTAAGAGAAAAGGCAACACAATGAAAAAAAACAACTATTCAATAGAAGCCCTTATGCTAATGGCAAAATACGACCCCGGTTTCAAGGAACAACTCCTGCAAAACAGGGAAGCCGCGCTTGCCGAAGCGGGTATTGATTTAACTTCAGGGGAACGCCTGCTTTTAACGAATATCAGTACTGAACAGCTGAGGCAGAATATTAATGAATTCCGGGTTGAGGGCATAACGGAAAAAAGTCTTCCCAGCTGGAAAGCAGCGGCTTCCGTAATGCTATTACTCTCCACGCTAATGTTTGCCTGTGATGGGTCTACAAGCTCGGGCCTAACAAAAGGTATTACCGCACCCATGGATACAAAATATCATGGCGGATGGGCAGATTCGAATACATACAGATCTCCGGGACATGGTTCTCCGAAAGAAGGTCTTAAGAATGAAGAAGAAAGAAAACAAAGCGCGCGCCAGGCAGCTATACAAATTGCCCGAAAACACATTTACCTGAGATTTAAAAATCCTCGCCCTATTACCAGGGGGATTGTTAATACCGATGTAAAAGGCAGCTTCCTTTCAAAGGAGATTCGTGACGCGATAGAACAGGGGAAAATTATACACGAATACTTTGATGAGCAGGGAAATTGCTCTCTCATGTATGAAATACAACTAAATGAGCTAAGAAAAAAAATGGAGAAAAAGTAAAGAATTATGGCTGATATTACCCTTATAAATATGAACATGCTGTATATAAAATACCTTGACGGAGAGGTTCGCCGCCAGTGCCATCTGCCCCTGGGTCCTCTGTATCTTATATCAACCTTAAAAGATCATGGGATTGAAACCGATTTCCGGGATTACCAGCTCCTTGAAGATGATGAGCTTTTTTCTACTGAAGTTTTCTGCCGTTTCCTGGAAGACCCGGCGCCAATTATCGGTATTAGCTGTATGGCAAATCTTATTCCTTTTGTTCTGTATATCATGCCCCAATTACGGGAACGGTTTCCCAACAGTACTATAATCCTGGGTGGAGTGGGAACCATGTCTATAGAAGAAACCATACTGGAACGGTTTCCGGAAGTTGATATTATTCATAGAGGAGAAGGAGAGCAGAGTGTTCCCATTCTCATAAAGGCTCTTAAAGAAAACAAGCCCCTTAATACGGTTCCTTCCATATTTTACCGCGAAGAAGGAGCCGTTGTTCACAATCCGCCGTTACCGAGAATAAAAGATCTCGATTCAATATCCCGCCCTTTTTACCAGGGAATGGACTTTGCTGAATATATCGGTCATAATATTCTTGGCAGCCGGGGATGTCCTTACCCCTGTACTTTTTGTTCAATTACTCCAATCTGGGAATGGAAAACCTATTCCCGGTCGAACAAAAATATTGTTGATGAAATGGCCTCAATGCATAACAAGTTTGGAGTAACCCAGTTCCTTTTCCAGGATGAATTCTTTGTTTCAAGTCCGGAACGGATGATAGATTTTTCACGGCAGTTAAAAGCATCGGGAATTCCCGTTACCTATAAGGTCTTTGCCAGGGTGGACCTGGTAAACGAAGCGTCTCTTCGCGCCATGGCGGATTCGGGTTGCGTGGAGATTCGCTTTGGCATAGAATCCGGTTCCGATAAAATACTGGACCTTACTCAAAAAGGGTTTAACTCAAATACCGCCTTAACAACAGTATCTCTGGCACAAAAAATAATGCCGGCAGTTGACGCCTTTTACGTATGGGGTTATCCCTTTGAAACAATGGAAGACTTTAGCGCTTCCGTTTTCCAGATGATAACACTCCGCGGCATGGGAGTGCGCCCGCTTCCTTCGCTCTTAACCTATCTGCCGCAAACCCGCATATACAATGATATTGAAGACAAATCAAAACTGGAATTCTGTTCCTACCTGCTGCCGGAGTATATGATCAGCGGAATTGAAAAAAGAGTCTCAGTGCGGGTTGATATCGACAATAATTATTCCGGTCTTTTTAATTTTATCCTGGGCAACAAAGATATCTTTCCCGGATTTTTCCAGGTAGATATTGAAAACAATATTATCCCAAAACTGGAAATGCTCGAAGAGTTTGAATTTTACCAGACCGATGTGGATAAATCCTGCGGAGCTCATTCTCCTTCGGAAACCAGATCGGAAAACAAATTGGACCTGGCGCTAAATGTTTAAAAACCCGTTTAAAAACTTTTCAATAAAAAAAATTCCCATAGCCGGTGATATCGACGAAAATACTATCAAAAAGCTTATTAATGGAATTTTCAATCACGGTATAGACGGGGTCGGTCCTGTTACCGGCTCGGAAGACCTTGCCCGGGAGTACGCGGACGACCCAAAGTATAAATCTACAGACGAGCGAATTAACGCTCTCATCCGGTGGGAGTCTTCAAAAAATTTCGGTATGGGCCTGGTTACGGGTCTTGGGGGTATAATAACCCTTCCGGTATCGATTGTTCCTTCGATGTATGCTTCCTGGGTTATCCAGGCCCGGCTTGCCGGAGCAATCGCGGCCCTTTACGGTTATTCCGTACAGGAAGAAAAAGTCCGTACTTTTATCCTGTTATCCATACTGGGAGACAGCGGCAAGGAGATCGTTAAGAAAGCGGGTATTAATCTCGCGAACAGGCTTGCTTTAAACGCCGTTAAAAGCATTTCAAGCAAAGTACTTCAGGAGATAAACAAAAAAGTCGGGTTTCAGCTGCTTACCAAAGGCGGGGAAAAAAGCCTGGTTAACCTGGCAAAGATAGTGCCTGCTGCCGGAGGAATAGTAAGCGGCCTCATTGATTCTATTTCATGTGTTATTGTTGGAAAAACCGCGAAAAATATTTTTTCACGTGACAGGAAAACGCCTGGTATGGAATCATATCATATAAAATTAAGCGCGGAACAGATTTCACAAATAGCACATGAGAATGTACACGCCATAAAATCGATTGAGATCCCTGAAGATAATGTTATCCGCATAAAACTGTCGGCAGTGCCGGTTTCAATCGGCTTCAGGTATATTGGCTATATCAATGGGATTCTCCAGTGCGAGATAGAAGGAAATGCCATTACAAAATGGCTGATCCATTCAAAAATAGATTCCGTAATTAAAAAATTACCCGCTGAACTATCGGGAGTTGTTGTCTACCGGGAGAATATTCTCAATATTAATATCAATAAACTTCTGGAAAACCGGCAGGTAAAAGCTATCCGGATCAGTGCTATTGAGATCCTCGAAAATGAAATACGGGTAGAATTGCAGTAGAGCAGGAACACTAAAATGAATATAGTAAAAAAAAGCATACTAATTTTGACAATTCCGGCGATCCTTTTACTTCCGGGCTGTAAAAAAAAGGCAGGAACAGGGCCTGTTGTAACGGTATCGGTACTGCCGCAAAAATATTTTGTTTCCCGCATTGCGGGTAATACCGTTGGCATTAATGTTATGATCCCCCCCGGGCAAAATCCCGCGACCTATGAGCCTACAGTGAAACAAATGATCAATGTGGCGAAATCCGCGATCTATTTTAGAATAGGACATATTCCTTTTGAAAAAGCATACATGAAAAATCTCCGGGACATAAACTCTTCCATGAAAATTATCGACACTTCAAAGGGGGTAAACCTGATCAAAGGTTCTCATCAACATAGTGAAGAAGATGGTCATCATCATAGCGAACAGAGCGGGATCGATCCGCACATCTGGCTTTCTCCGTCTGCCGTAAAAATTCAGGCTGCTGCCATTTTCCAGGCTCTGCTGGAATTCAGTCCGCAAAATAAAGAGCGGTATACTGCCAACTATAACTCTTTTATTAAAGATATTGAATCACTCGATAGTGTGATAAAAAAAACCCTGCAAGAGCCCAAAAATAAAAAGTTCATTGTTTTCCACCCGGCCTGGTCTTATTTCGCCCGGGAATACGGACTTGAGCAGGTTCCCATTGAATTCGAAGGAAAGAACCCCAGCCCGAAACATGTTAAACAAATAATCGACATTGCCGCGAAGGAACAAATAAATACGGTCTTTATTCAAAAACAGTTCCCCTCCGCCCATGCCGACGCCATTGCCCGGGATATTGGCGGCTCTGTTGTTCCCCTGGACCCGCTGGCCCCTGACTGGATTGAAAATATGAAGCGGATTGCCGGAGCTTTAAAAAAAGAGCTGGAGTGAAACAGGAGCACGGCACTTCGGCTCCGCTCAGTGACCTGCCTGCTCCTTCAAAAAAAAGACGGAATCTGTGGTTTCTCAGAGAACACCAGTGAAAAATAGCGGTCCTGGTCACGAAAAAGAAACCCTCTTTCAACGAGGCTCGCCATAGTGTTTTGAATATCATAATCGGGAAATAGTTCCGCAAGGGATTCTATGGATTGCGCGGTCCGCAAGGCTTCAAGTATTTGAAAGGTTGAATCGCTAATTTCAACAGTATAACTCTCATCGGACCGGGTATCGATAACCAGGCGGCGGTTTTCTTCCCGGACATGGTACAAAAAAGGAATAGTTCGAGAGGAGTTGTTCCAGGCAGCTTTCCATTGTTCGCAGCGTTCAGCAAGGCGGTAGAACCATTTGCCCAGGGCTCTCCGGTATGGGGCATGGCCATGATCCATAAAATTAATCGCCAGGTTGTTAACTGACTCAGGACCAAAAGGCCAGGTGAGCCGGTAAAACTCAAAAGGACGCAAATCCAGCCCGTACTTTTCGGGATTGGTGTGATATTCACTAAACCGTTCAAACCCCACTACTACCAGTTCCGGCGGCGGAAGATGCGCCAGCAGGGGAATATGGGCATGGAGTTTTTCATAAATTTCCTCATGCTCACCGGGAAATCCAACCAGAAGATTCCACACTACAAAAATATCAGCCATAGTGGAATCGATCATAAACTCCAGGTTTCGCCATGCCGTAGTCCCCTTATTCATAAGGCCCAGGCTTTCCGTTGAAAGCGATTCAATTCCCGCTTCTGTCATGGATACCCCGGCCCGGGAAAGAACAGTGAGCTCTTCAGCACTAAAATGAATATCCATTTCAAGATGAATGGGAATTTGGGAATGAATATGGGCATACACATCCCGGGCGTACCGGGGCGGAACAATGCTGTCTACAGCATACAAAAGTCCGGTTCTTTCCCTGTATTGCTGAAGAGAAAGTATGGTCTCTTGAGCCCGGTCCGGAGTCATTGCGGAAAAGGTCATGGCGTTCCCGCAGGGTCCGGCCTGGGCGCAAAAAGTACAGGGCCGGTTCTCTCCACGGTAGCAGCCTTCGGAAGTGGCATACAGAAGAAAGGGTTTTGTTCTAACTCCGGGTAAATTCCGCTCATAGGAATCAAGAAAAGAATCGTAGCTGAGTCCGGGTGCCAGGTTAATGTTGGACCGCGCGCCATAGATAAACTCGTCCCGGTGGATATCAGCATACTTGTTCTTTTCTTTTATATTTTCTATTGAAAACACTCCGGGAATGGAGTGGAGCGCTTCACTGTTTCCATCAAGAAAAGAACGAAGAAAGAGCGGTAAACTTTCCAGGGCGGGCCCGGAAAAAGCAAAATCGACGCTGCCGGTGTTTTTTATAAGCTCAGGCCCCATTGGATACCCGGCATTTGCTCCGCCAATGAGTGTTATGATATTTTTTTTCATGCTTTTGAGCTTGCGTGCCATTGCTATACTGGCGCCGTTCTGGTAAAACAGGGACGTAAAACCAACGATATCGGCCTTAAGAAGGTTGTGCGCTTGTATCATTTCATCAAAAATATCGTCCAGGAGCTCCCGTTTTTCAAGAATAGCCGACCGGAAGGAGCGAACCGGGCCATCTTCCCCGGTGAAATAGTATTTAAAGTATTCAGCGGAGTTATCTTTTTCTTCGGGAAAAGCAAGCTGCCGGAAAAACCAGTCGCCCAGGCCGGAGTTGAGCTCATCAACCATTACCCGGTAAAACGGTATTCCGGTTAAACGGGCAAAATCATGATGGAGGTGATGAATATCGCACAAAATATCGTCGGGGAAAGTATTTCGTATAACAGACTGTATTTGTGCAAGTCCCAGAGAAGGGATGTGCAGCGGGACTGTTGGCATGCAGATCAACGCGAGTTTGAGCGGTTTTGACGGATCTATTGATTTCATAGAAGAAATACTGCCGTTTTGTGTACCTGTCGTCAAGGATTTTACTTGTTAGCAGCATAAGTACAAATAAATAGACACGTGTCAAATCAATCAGTACGCCGCTGTCTTCTGTACCGGTACAAAAATAAAAATTGACTTTTTTTATTTTTTGTATCATAATTCAAGTTAAGTACTTTTATGGAGGCATGTTATGTATAAACCCAAAATTCTGGTAGCTGACCCAAGTAAGACTGTTCGAACGGTAATCCGGTTTGAATTAGAGCAGGAAGGATATGAAGTGATTGAAGCCAAAGACGGGAACCAGGCATTGGAGCACGCGAAAACATCTTCTCCCGGACTTATAATGCTCGATCTTGAAACGCCTTCTCCGGACGGTTTTAATATCTTCAAACTATTGCAGGAAGAGGGATTACAGAACGTTCCGGTTATATTCATTACCGCGAATAACAGCCCTGTCGCCAGGGAGAGAAGCTTTCAGCTTGGAGCGGTTGATTTTATAGTCAAGCCCTTTGCAAAAGGAACCATTGGACAATCGGTTAATAAGATATTGCGTTCCCACAGCAGTTCCAGGCAATTAAGCGCGCTTATTGTTGATGATGACTCAGTTAGCAGAAAATTTCTAAGAAAAAAACTGGAAGCGAAAGGGTTTAAAATCCATGAAGCTAAAAACGGGAAAAAGGGTTTCGAAATTATGAAAGCCCGGCGCAATGAAATTGAAATTCTCATAACCGATATTGAAATGCCGGAAATGACCGGTGAGGACTTGTGCGTTAAAGTAAGGAAAGAATTATTACTCAACAATATCCCAATAATCTTTCTTACCTCGACTAGTGATCGATCGGAACTTAATGAACTATTAAAAAGCGGGGGCACCGATTATCTCATCAAGCCCTTTAGCAATGAAGAACTGGACGCGAGAATTCTTGTCCATACGGAAAAAGTTCTGCTCTCCAGGAGTCTCCGGCAAACAGCGGAATCTCTTCAATATGCCAATAAGGAAATACAATTTTTATCGGAAACCGACCCTCTTACAGGGTGTATTAACAAAAGGCATTTTGTCGATAAAATAAAAAATGAGATCTCCAGAACCAGAAGGTATAAGCACCCGCTCTCACTCCTTTTTTGTGATCTTGATCAATATAACCTGGTCAAAGACTCCCACGGAGAGCAAACCGGGGAAAAACTGCTCAAAACATTTGCTCAATGTATAAAACAAGAAATACGAAGCGAAGTTGACTGGATAGCCAGGAATGGGAATGATGAGTTTATGATCGTACTTCCCGAAACGGATTTATCGGGCGCTGAAATAGTGGCTCAAAGACTCCGCAGGGCTGTTTCAACGATAAAAAAAGAAATTGGAGGAACATCATTGCAAATGACGGCCAGTTTTGGCGGAACCGGAATTAGTCCCGATACGACCAGGGATAAAGTTACGCTTGATACCCTGGTTAACCGGGCAAACAAACTCCTGTTCCTGTCGAAATCCAAAGGGAAGAATACCATAAGCATGGGAAAATTATATTAGAAAATATATTATGCTGTTATACTGTTATCATTGAACTAATAAACATTGGGGTTGCGTTTTCTCCGGCATTCAAGCCGCATTTTTTATAAAAACTGATTTGTTCATCGTATGATATTAAAAGTTTTGTGGGTACTTTTTTGTATTTTTCCAGCATAAGGGTTAATAATTTCTTTCCAATTCCTTTTTTTTGATACGCCGGTTTCACCACCAGGTAATGAAAATAGACTACCATTTCTCCATCGGAGAGGGCATTAATTAAACCGATTAAAGAATTATTATACCAGGCGGTATACACACTGTCGGCCTTGTTTAACGCGGTGAATAATTTCCGGGGATGTCCCCCCGATTCCCAGTCAACCGAAAGGAACAGCTCTCCTGCCTGCTCTTCAGTAAAGGTTATTTCATTTGTATATATTATATCAAGGTTTTTCATTATTTTGTCTTTTTTGCTCTTTTTAATTTATTATAATTATTATGATAAATATCGGCAATAAGTCAAGCATGTTTAAAAAAACATGAGGAGGGTTTCACCGGTAATCATCGCATGAATCGTTATCATCCATGGGGCGGAATGCTTCGGAATTTTGGGGCTGTATACATCCATGGAATTCAAACCGTTTGTCCGCTAGCTTGTTCTCCGTTTCTGCAGCAGCTCCGGAAAACGATTTAGTTCCGGCTTTTTTATCTTGTTGTTTTATATCAGTATTTTGTGATTTCATAGCTTATCTCCAATTGGATTTATTTACGCAAAAAGAGCTATATTTATTTGGGTTTTTAAACATTGTGAACCTCCCTATTTTCTTAGTATTATATTGTAATATACACAAAAAAGATAGAGAGGTCAAATATTTTTAGACTAAACTAACATTTTTCTGCGGAGCTGCGGACCCCGGAACAACTATACTCTTTTTACTATAAATGCTTTTGCATTATTATTTGTGGGAATAACCATAAAAAAGTAAATAAACTGCATTACCACTGGAATAAAATTCAAATAATATTCAGGACGAGACAGCACCAGGGGCCCGGTTACCTGCACAAAGCTTGCGAGAAATGAATAAAATGAGATCCCCGACAGGATGAGTATTGTAAATAATTTCATATTATTCACTTTTTTAAAAACTTTCAGCAGTTCCGATTTAAATTCCTCATCAGGCATTTTTTCAGCACTAGCTCCAAACTCTGCGATTCTTCTTTTTGCTGATCGTCTCGTTAATACGAAACCAAGCATACCAATAATAAAATGAAAAATATTGGTGCCTGTATACATATTCGTAATAAAAAATGTATCTTCATTCATGGGCATGGGTGTTTGCAGAGTCACCAGCATAAATGGAACTATTAATAGGTATAAGAAAGTGAGCGGTAAAAATATACAAAAACAGGTAATCAATCCGCCTTTTCGTATTTGACCTTTTATTTCAAAAAATACTGTATTGATTCTATCCTGTATCATGAATTTCTCCGGATTATTTATTATATCATTTTCAAAATAAACTTCTTTGTTTTATTCCTGGTGGGAAAAGCAATAATAAAATAATACTAACCAGGAATATGCCAAAAAATATTAAATTTACAGCAGTAGTCTTATTCATTGAAGCTATATCGCCTTCATTCATTGACGGTGGTATTGTTGTAGTTACTGTTATAAAAGCTGTTATTAAAAAAAAGAAAAAAGAACCGGTACAAATCTGTACCGGTTTTTGGGGTTTATACCTTTAATAGTACCGCGCGGCTCATAAAAACCTTCGGCTCTTCTATGGGCTCAAATCCCATTTCTTTGCAATCTTGTTTTAAAACGGCGAATTTCTTTTTAGTCACATGGAACTTTGGTTCTATTACCAAAAGTTTTCCGCCCGGCTTTAATATGGATTTCATTTCTTGCAGATACACTTTTTGGTCGGGAACTTCGTGCAGCATATAAAATGCCAGGACCAAATCGACCTTTTCCATTACCCCTATTTTATCACTATCGCATTTATGTAATACAATCCTTTTTTCAAGCGCCGTATTTTGAACTTTCTTCTTTACAATATCCAGCATTCCTTGCTGTAAATCTGCGGCAATGACCTTCCCCGATTCTCCTACCATATTGGCAATTTCAATTGAAAAAAATCCCGGGCCGCAGCCGGTGTCAAGAACTGTCATCCCCTCGCTGATATAAGGGCTGAGTATTTTTTCCGGGTTTTGGAAAAACCTTCGAAGCTTTCCATCAAGACTATTCGCATGTTCTACAGGGCATACTCTATCACTTTTTCCCATGTTGCCGTCCTCCTTTATTATTAATAGACGATTTTATGCGAATTTTATTGCACTGTAATTTCTTTTTCCGGGTAAATTAGGCCCGGTTCCGCTGCGTTAACCCCTGCAAAAAGTTCCGGAGGAACTGGTCTCCGCACTCTCTATAGTGCTTATGCCCTTTTTTACGAAACAAGGCGCTCAATTCCGATTTTGAGATAGTAACTTCGGCGAGTTTTAAGATCCCAAGCATATCTTCTTCTTTCAGGTCCAGGGCTATTCTCAGTTTTTTCAGAATATCGTTATTTGTCAGCTGTGTTTCCCGCTGTACCTGCTGCCCCGGTTTGGGTTCTTTCCGGCCCCTTTTGTGAATAATTAAGCCGTTTAAAAACGATGCCATTGCTGCATCATTGCAGGGCGCGTATCCCTCATCATCCTCTTTTTTAAGAAGATCCGTTAATGCCGACGGTTCAATGGTAAAATCCCCTTCTTTAAAGATCTCTATCATTGTTGAATCGTTTATGTTCAGGGCGTAGCGTAGTCTTCGTATTATATCATTATTTAACATTTTTATTTCCTATATTTTGTAAGAGTTATATTTTAGTGCATAATGCACTGCTAATGCTTCATCAGTCAAATGCTTTTATAAAAATAAAAACATAGAAAGAAGTACTCAACTAAAAAAATGAACCTGCCGGCAGATTGGGATGGTGCTATTGACCTGGGTTTTAAACAGGCCCTGTTTTCCGGGAAGAGATGAACTTGAATTTTACCCTTTCGCAGAGCCCGCACCCCGCTCCTCGGAATCTCCATAGCCCTGGCCAGAAACCAGCCAGTAAAGGCGTTGCACCGCAACGTCTCTCAGAACCAAACCCTTCGCAGGGGTCGCACCTTGCCCGGAGCATCTTCGCAAAACAGACCCCGGTATCGACACAGTTTCTTCCGTATCATTTCCCGGCCATCCGGTGTCTGAGCGGAGCCGAAGACCCAGGTTCAGCTGCTCTCAAGGAACTCTTTTTAAACAGGGCTTGTTCCCGAAGATTTTAACCGGGGCTCTGCTCTGTCCACGGGGTGCGACCCCTGCGAGGGGTTGAAACCCCGAGCTACAACACGTCGCCCCGCTGATAATGCCATATGGCGGCATTATAGGGGCTATTCTGTCCTGGGTCAGCTTCAACCAATGATCAATCAATGCCCTGCGGGGCGGTTCGGTCCCATACCGGAAACACCCCGGAGGGGTGTAGTCATGTAGCCCGGGGATTCACCCCCGGGCA
>JAAENB010000413.1 GCA_024224995.1 bacterium
AGAATGAACTCACTGGTGAACAAAAAGGAGTCAACCGACTCCCGGGTGGCACAATGCTGCGCCAAGGTTTCAACAATTGTCGCAGGATGCCACGACTAACACCCCCGGGCTGCCGGAATGGCCGGCATTCCGGCAGCCCGATCTTAACTCCATAAAGGGGGATACAACAATGAACTTTTCCAAATACAATATTTTTTCCCGGATAAGGGACTCTGAAAATTACTTCATCCTGAACGGTCTTACAAAAAACGCCGATATTCTCGACCCCGCAAAGGCCCGGGAAATCATGGACCGGGAATACACGGATATTGAAGAATATGTTGAAAAAGGCTATCTTGCCAACGAAGAAGAAGAAAAACGCCTCTACCGGTCCGCGTACCTTGATTTTATCGACAACCGGGACAATTCGGAAATACAAATCTTCTTTGTTCCTCATTTCGAATGCAACTTTAACTGCTCCTACTGCTACCAGGACGAATACACGCAGGAAAAACAAGCTGATTTTGAACCGGTACTCAAGGCATTTTTCGAATATATCGATAAAGAATTCGCGGGTAGAGATAAATATATTACCGTTTTCGGCGGTGAGCCCCTGCTTCCCGGGAACAGCGCGAAAGAAAAAATAGAGCGTATTGTTGCTGCGGCAGGTTCACGGAATATCGACATGGCTATCGTTACGAACGGCTATCACCTGTTAGATTATATGGACATATTTACCGGGGCTGCCATTCGAGAGATACAGGTTACCCTGGACGGTACCAGGGATATCCACAACCTCCGGCGCTCACATAAAAACGGGTCCGGTTCCTTCAACCAAATCGTCGCGGGAATTGATGCCGCGCTGGAACAGAATCTCCCGGTTAACCTGCGCGTTGTGGTGGACAAAGAAAATATCCACACCCTGCCCCACCTGGCTGCCTTTGCCATAGAAAAAGGGTGGACCGCTCACCCGCTTTTTAAAACCCAGCTGGGACGCAACTATGAACTCCATCATTGCCAGGAAAACAGCTCCCGGCTTTTTGAACGGGCTGAACTCTATGAAACCATTTACGAGCTTGGCAAATCCAATCCCGAGATCCTGGAATTTCACCGGCCTGCCTATTCCATTTCCCGGCTCCTTTTTGACAACGGAAACATGCCCGAGCCCCTTTTCGACGCCTGCCCGGGATGTAAAACGGAATGGGCTTTTGACTATACCGGCAAAATCTACTCCTGTACCGCGACTGTGGGTAAAGAAGGTGAAGCCCTTGGCACCTTTTATCCGGCTATAACTCTACAGGAAGATATAATAGACCAATGGGAAGAGCGCGATGTTACCGCTATCCCCGAATGCAGGGATTGCTCGGTACAGCTGCTGTGCGGCGGCGGATGCGGGGCGGTTGCGAAAAACAGGTGCGGGACTCTTCACGCGCCCGACTGCCGGCCCATAAAACCGCTTCTGGAAATGGGATTATCACACTATTTTAATAAAAAGGAGGCGTAGCTATGACTGAAAAAATAAGCTATATAAACGCGAGTCAATATAACAAAGAAGTATTACAGGACAAACTGGTTGTTGTGGACTTCTACTCAACCGAGTGTCCTCCCTGCGAAGCGCTTGCTGCAAAGTACGAGGGTTTAAGCGAAATCTACGGTAACGATATTAAATTTATAAAAATATTCCGGCAGGAAAACCGGGAATTGGCCGAGTCCTTGAAAATCTCATCCTCGCCCACAGTCCTTTTTTATAAAAACGGAAAACAGGTTGGCGGCACGCTCTCCGGCGGAATTAAACGGTCCGATCTTGTTACCAACCTGGATCTGCTGCTTCCTGAAGGAAAAGGAGCGGAGCTTCGCTCACAAATCAAACCGGTTACCACGGAAGCTGACGTGCTTATTATCGGCGGCGGACCTGCGGGACTTACTGCCGGGATCTATACTGCCCAGGCAAAGCTCAAGACAATTCTTGTTGATATTGCGCTGCCCGGGGGACAGGTTACTACGACGCATCTGGTGTCGAATTATCCCGGTTTTGAAAAACCGGTTGAGGGGTTTATGCTCATGCATTTTATGAGTGAGCAGGCCAAAGGGGCCGGGGTACAATTCCGGTCGGCTGTGGATATTTCCAATGTTGATCTTGAAAAAAAAGAACTGCTTGTTGACGGTGTTGAAACCATCAAAGCGAAAAAAATTATTATCGCAACGGGTTCACGATACCGTGAACTGGGGGTTCCCGGTGAGCTTGATTTTAAGGGAAAAGGCATATCGTATTGTGCCACCTGTGACGCGAAATACTTCGACAACAAACACGTTGTTGTTATTGGCGGGGGAAACTCTGCTATTGAAGAATCGCTCTTTATTACCAGGTTCGCGAGCAACGTTACAATAGTTCACCAGTTCGACAAACTCCAGGCAAACAAGGCTGCCCAGGAAAAGGCTTTTGCCAATAAAAAAATCGGGTTTATTTTTGAGCACGAGCCCCGGAACTTTACCAGGCTGGATGACGGTTCCATGGAAATTACGGTTGAAGACCTTAAAAGCGGTGAGCATAAAAAAATTAATGCCGACGGTGTTTTCATTTTCGCGGGAATGACCCCGAATATTGAACTGTTTAACGACGCGTTCAAGCTCGACGACTGGGGCTATATTGCGGTGGACGAATTTCTGCGCACCAGCGTTCCCGGTGTGTTTGTTGCCGGTGACGTCAGGAGCAAGCCCTACCGGCAGATTACAACCTCCGTTGCCGATGGTACTATTGCGGCAATTACCGCTTCCCGTGAGATTGAGGAGGCGGAGGAATAAAACCCTCATAACGAGCGAAATCCCGAACTATATTGTTGACGCCAACAAAATGGTCTGCCGGTACTGCTCCCGCAAATAATCGATGGAAATTTATTAACCATATTGTTGACGTCAACAAAATGGTCTGCCTTACCAGCTCCCGCAAATAATCAATGGAAATTTATTAACCATTTTGTTGACGTCAACAAAATGGTCTGCCTTACCAGCTCTAACAAATAATCGATGGAAATTTATTAACCAT
>JAAENB010000414.1 GCA_024224995.1 bacterium
ATGGAGATTCCGGAAGGGGCGCAAGAGTTTTTGAATATGAGTCAATTGTAGCCCGGGGTTTTAACACCATAGGGCAGCAGAGCAGAACCCGGATAACATCTTGCGGGAACAGACACTGTTTATAAATTATTTCACCAGGATGATGGGTTTTTCTCATAGCGTGGGGCTTCCAGCCCCTCGTTATGAAGAAGAAGGCCCGTTTTAAAATCAAGTTTCTTGAGAGTTCTGAAAAATTCCGAAACCCAGGAGATACAACGATGAAAATACTTTACGGACTGCCAAGTGAAGGAATGGGACACGCCACACGAAGCAAGGTTATAATATCTCACCTGGTTAAGAACCATGACGTCAGGATCATAACCAGTGACAGGGCCTATGATTTCATGGAAAAGCATTTTCCCGGCAGCGTATACCAGATAAGGGGTTTTCACCTGGCTTATGAAGACGGCGCGGTTTCAAAGAGTAAAACCTTTTCCTCTCTCCTGAAAACAGTTCCGGAAGATTTAATGGAAAATTTTCATAAATATCAGCAAGTTCATAAAGAATTTCAGCCCCATATTGTTATCTCCGATTTTGAGTCATTTACCTTCTTTTTCGCGAAATTTCACAAACTCCCGCTCATCAGTATTGATAATATGCAGGTAATTAACCGCTGCGACCTGGAAATCCCCATTCCCAGGCCGGAAAAAGATAATTATCACATAGCTAAAAATATCATAAAAATGAAAGTGCCCAACTGTGAACAATACCTAATAACTTCTTTTTTTGATGCTCCCATACGAAAAAAAAATACAGCAATTGTTCCTTCAATCTTGCGGGATGATATACTCGAAGCGGTTCCGCAAAAAAAAGATCATATTCTTGTTTACCAGACATCAACGAGCCAGTCGAATTTTATTTCCATGCTTCAAAGCGTCTCAAAAGATCAATTCTTTGTGTATGGGTTCAATAAAGATGAGGATCATGGAAATGTTATTTTAAAGCCCTTTAGTGAAGCGGGATTTATTGGAGATCTTGCGTCGGCAAAAGGAGTAATCACAAACGGTGGTTTTTCCCTCATCAGTGAGGCAGTTTACCTGAATAAACCGGTATGTTCTATTCCAATAAAAAAGCAATTTGAGCAATTTGTTAATGCGGCATATATAGAAAAAATGGGCTACGGCAGGCATTTCGATGATTTTTCCGCAGACGGCATAAAATCATTCATTTACGACCTGGATATGTTCCAGGAAAATGTGAATCAATATAAGCAGGATGGAAACAATGAGACCTTCAGAAAACTGGATGAGGCTCTGGAAGAAATAATAAACCAGGCTTGATTTGCCAGGCCTGTTTCTTATTCAATATCTTCCCATTCTTCACCATAATGAATGGTAACTTCATCACCTTTTTCAATTTTAGAAATTGCGTAAAGCTCTGTTCCACCGGCGAATTCAGCATTGGGTTTGCTTGAATGATTTAAGTATTTTAAATTATTCCGGCCCTTAACGCCAAACCATCCATCATTATCATCCTGAACCCAGAGAACATAAGTACTGTCTCGATTAGTTTTCTCGCCCTCATATGTTCCAATAAAACTTTTTTTTGGAATATCCTCTTTCGCGAATACTCCTTTACCATGAATAACACTTTTTTTTACAATGATCATTTCTCTCTACTTCTTTATATTAATTTAAAGAAGTTGGTGATGGAAGATCTCTTCCATCACCAGCTTCTTTGCAGTATTACACTGACCTTCAGGTAATATCTAAAATTGCCTTATACGCTTTGAGCACAGTACCATATGATTTTGATTCAAGAGTTTTACGATAAGCCTTTTCATTCCCTTCCAGGTTAGGCTGATTCTTAAACATTGTCCGGTAATATGCTTCAATTATTTCAATAGCTTCTTGTTTTTCCAGCATATTTATCCTCCAAAGGCTAAATTGACAATAGGGGGCAACCAGGCATATTATGACAATATTGTCTCTAACCATTATTTTTCAGGTAAACATTAGATTACTATTCATTTGCTGCCCACATGCTTAACCTGTTTGGACATTTTTATTATAGGGCTATTTTTGACAAGCAAAAAAACAAAAAAATAACAGTCCGGGGATAACAACGCTATCTACAGGGTTATCTTAGATAGTAAAAGAGTCAATCATCTTACTATACTTCAATTTAAAAAAAATAAAAAAAGCCATAAGACAGGATGAAAGCTGTCTTATGGTTCAAAAACATCTTAAAGGGTCCAATTGCAAATGGTAGGGAATTGGACATGGATAATCCATTTTCAAAATGAATCCGGTTTTATCAACAAACAATCGTCACTTATTCACTAGTTACCCACAAATTGTGTATAACTACGCTGCTTTTGTTCACAACTTATTCACAAACAGTCTTACATACCGTAACAGTATCACAACCATGCTTTTCTTCATGGCACTTCTCCTTACAGAAAACAGAAGGAATAATCCGGATACTATGCTCATCCTGTCCGGGATCGGTTGTTACTGAAAGAACTTCTCTGTTTTCATCCCAGGTACTGAACCATGAACCGGCGGGATCACTCACTTTTACTTTCCAGCCATCGGAATAATGCCGTTTTGCCGGAATATAGATTTCAGTGGGGCCGGTGACTCCTTCTTTGTTCCTGAACTTCAGGATAAATTCACGGGTACCGGGATCAAAAGAAAAAGAAAGAGGATGACCCGCGATTCTCTGCGGATATGTTCTTACAATGTGAGAGATAATTCCCGTTTCATTACCGGCAGCATCAACAGGTCCCCAGCCGCCGGGATCATCGGACCAGTATGCCCAGCCTCCTCCCATCCGGTCCATCATGGTCATTACGTTATCAAGAAAAAGACCGCTTCCGTCCTGGTTGGGATTTAGGCCAAATTCTCCGAGAACAAGCGGTGCCTTTTGAGCGTTCAGCTCCCTGGAACGGGAATCGGCCCAGGAATTAAAAATAGTCATATCGCCATTATACCCCTTGCCTTCATGAACATCTACAGGGTAAAAATGGGGAGCATATACAAGACGGTTTTCACCGTCCCTGGGATCATCCGGAGTTCCAAGAGTTGAATCAATACCAAAATTTACTCCAAATGCCTGAGGTTCATAAAAAATCCACCGGTCTTCATCAACAGAACGAATTGACGCAATAACCCTTTCATAGAAAGGTTTTAACTGAAAGGCTTCAAAAACGGGCCAGAGCCATGAACCGCCATAGGGTTCATTCATAAGATCATAACCAATAACATTCGGATAATCTTTAAACCGTTCCGCTACTTTTTTCCAGGCCATTGCGTAATGATCCTGGAGATCGGGATGTTTATTATAATTCCAAAAATTGTCAAATGCCCTGGTTACGCCAGGCTGAAGATAGGTAAGCCACCAGGGACTCTGAGGCTCCGCCGGAAGCCCGTCGGTCATTTGAGCCCATTCCGGCGCGCCATCACCGCCAAAATTAAGAGCATAAAGATCCTGGTGCATATCAAGCATCACGTACATCCCGGCATCGGCGTACCATTCAATTCTTTCGGCAACTCGATCCAGGTAAGCTTCATCAAAGACTCCTTTTTCCGGTTCAATACCATCCCAGAAAATAAGAAATCGAACAAAATTAAAACCCCACTCTTTTGAAGCCCGCTGCACATCGGCCTCTGTAATCCAGGGCATTCTTAGCGGATCTCCCTTGGCATTGCTGCTGGTATTGAGCCCATGAAGGATAAGCGCTCTTCCCTGAAGATCCGTAATATAAGACGGATCTTCAGGTTTTAGATCACACCCGGTCATGAACAGACCCAGCGCAAGACACGCAAAAAAAAGTTTTAATACTGAGAATTTTTTTCTTTTTTGTTATACTCCTCATTAAATTGACCTCCGATTATTTTTTTATTTTCACAAAAAAACCAATACGCATGACTGACACATCAATCATGGATCACCTGATAAAAAATCCCAACCTGGGTAAACAGGTAGATGACAATGAAAAAATGACCGTTTTGTTTATTAGTTCAGAATAACCAGGAATATCAAAAAGTCAACAAAAAAACAAAAATGTCGGTAAGCATTTTCATAATATATTTTGACTCACAGAAAAAAAATAAACTGCCGATATTTAAAAAAATATCTGTGAACAGTCTCAGCCAAATCTAAAAAAAGACATGACAAATGAAAAAATCTCAGGTAGTATGAACTATATCTCTATTATAGAAGCTTCCAAAAAGAAGGAGCATGAAATGAGCAGATACTCTAAAGGAATCATCGCAATAATTTTCATTTTTGCCTTTATTGCAATTTCATCATGCAGCAAAAACGACCAAAAAGAAGCTCCCGTTGCCAAAAATGGAGTTCTCGATCTTACTCAATGGGATCCGGAAAAAGACGGGCCTGTGAAGCTGGACGGGCAATGGGAATTTTACTGGAAAAAATTATTAACCCAGAGTGATTTTTCAAACAACCAGGACCTGGGAAAAGGTCATCTCATCACCATTCCGGGACTCTGGACCGATCTTAAAAGTGAAAATGGCGATGATAATACGGATAAAAATAAAATTAAAGATATCTCCGGAACCGGGTATGGTACCTATCGACTCCAAATGCTCCTAAAGAAAAAAGATATCCTGTACGGCTTCAAAATACTCGACGCTGCGACTTCTTACAACCTGCTGATAAACGGGAGAAAAATCGCCTCAAATGGTATAGTTAGCAGCGATGAAAAAGAAGCGGTTTCCCAGTTTCTTCCGCAAATTATGGCAGTTAACTATTCGGACCTGTGTTCTCAGGCAAAAGATGAGACTATCACAATCAATGTTATTATGCAGGTCTCCAATTATACTCACCAAAAAGCCGGTATCTGGGAAAGTATTTATTTTGGAAAATTCGAGCATATAAAAGATATGCGGGAAAATGCCATTATAGGTTCCTTTTTTATTATTGGTATAATATTCATTATGTCATTTTACCATTTTGGGCTCTATTTTTTGCGTAGAAAAGACCTTTCTCCTTTCTTTTTTGGTCTCCTGTCCGCTTTAATAGCAATTCGATGTATGGTTACCGGTGAAAGGATTCTGGTCCATTGGTTCCCAAATATCAATTTTCAACTCCTGAACAAACTTGATTATATATCAGCATACTGCAATATCGCACTTATTGCCGTATTTATTTTTATTCTTTTTAAAGATGAAATATCGAAAAAACTTACCGGGGTTCTTGCCGGAATAGGTGCACTATACGCGGTTATTATCATAGCAACCCCTCTTTCAATATATAGCCTGGTGAAGCCCTTCCTGTTTGATCTCTATGTTCTTATTGGAGGGCTTGCTATTGTTTCTATCCTGTTCTGGCTCTCAATAAAAAAAGTAAACGGAGCATTAATCGCGTGTATCGGTTTTTTTGTAATGTATGGGACCGGGATCAATGATGTACTCTACAATATGCAGATAATCAATACAACTCATATGGTATCTTTTGGACTCTCCTTTTATATTATATCCCAATCCTATCTTCTATCAAAATTATTCTCAAATGCCTTTATTATTATAGAAGGCCTGTCGGAAGAGCTTGCCGGATTAAACGTTTCATATTCACGCTTTGTCCCTCACCAGTTTCTCAGTTTTCTCGGACACAATAGTATTGTACATGTTAAACAGGGAGATCATGTACAAAAAGAGATGACCGTCTTTTTTTCAGATATCCGCTCATTTACCACGCTTTCGGAAAGCATGACCCCTGATGATAACTTTAAGTTCCTTAACTCATATCTTTCAAGAGTAAGCCCTCTCATCAGGGATATGAACGGATTTATTGATAAGTTTATTGGTGACGCAATTATGGCTCTTTTCCCGGAAACTGCTGATAGCGCTCTCCAGGCATCAATATCAATTAGAAATGAAGTTGATAGTTATAATAAATTCAGGGCAAAAGCAGGATATGTCCCTATTGATATTGGTATTGCTCTTCATACCGGGATACTCATGCTCGGTACAATTGGGGAAGAAAACAGGATGGACAGTACGGTGATATCCGATGCCGTAAACCTGGCCTCCCGCATAGAAGGTCTCACTAAAGTTTTTGGTTCATCAATTATTATTAGTGAAGAAACCCTTTCAAAACTGAAAAATCCGGATAAATACAAGTTCAGATATCTTGGCAATGTTCATGTAAAGGGAAAGAATAAATCGGTTAAAATATTCGATGTTTTTGACGGTGACAGTAAAGATATTATCCATAAAAAAATGAAAACCCTGAAGGAATATGAAACCGCTATAAAGCATTATTTTCAAAAAGATTTCGATGAAGCACATAAACGTTTCAAATCCGTACTTAAAACGAATCCGGAAGACATGGCATCATTATTTTACCTGAAACGCGCGGAAAAAAATATGTCAAAAACCAATGGAAAAAAGAGCGTTTTATCCGAACCAGGTGATGATACCTATATCCGCATTGATCTGGACGATGAAGAATAGGAATTCATAGGGGCACAGTATCATGCACCTTGTGCCCCTACCGTAAAAATCTACTCAAAAACAAATCCAAACCTGATGGCCCAATCTTTTTTGTTGTAATCAATAAGAGACTCCCCATACCCGTAAAATCCCTGTAAATATAGATATGGCTGAATCGCCGCAAAGAGAAGCCGTACTTTGACTCCGGCTTCATACCAGCCTTTCGCAAAGTCAAAACCATAGTTATTTTTCCCTGTTCCCCAGAGTAAATATATTTCTTCTTTATCCAGCATAGAATCCCCGCCTTCACCGGAAAGCTTTAAAAAGATCTTTGCTTCATAATATCCCACATAATCAACAATATCACTATTATCACTTGCTATCCGGTAAGAGTAAAATCCCTTTAAATCAAGACCTAAATTGACCCGTTCTCCTACACTAAGCTGAAACTGCAGGTAACTTCGATCCCAGCTTCTGGAAGAAGCTCCATCTTTGCCGTTAGATTCATGCTCATAAAAACCAGCCTGCAGGTAATCTAACGCACCAAATTCCGCATCCCATCTCCAGAAAAGTTCCGGGTTATAATTTACTTCTCTAAAAGGGCTGGAAGATTTATAAAGATCCCAGAACATATACTGGCTATACCCGATGTGAATTCCCCAGTCCTGAACCAGCTCATATTTAAAACTTATCTGTCCTTTTACCTGGTCGCTATAATTACCAAATACCATGTAATTAGACTTATATAGTGAAAATGCTGAATAATCTTCATCTGACTCTTGTGATGCCGGTTCAATATCAATTTTATCGACAATTTCCTGGGCAAAAATGCTCACCCCAAACAAAAAAACAAATAACAAAACCAATAACTTTTTCATGACAACCTCCTTGATGTATCATTTTAAAGTAGACCCTTCTTCATTAATTATGATACATTTATACGGAAATTGCAACTTTTTTTTGTATATTAAATTCAAGATATTAAACAAAACAGCAGAAACATCAGTCGGATATTTGACTTAAGGCTCACTTGTATCTCCAAAAAAAATAAAACCGGCCTGGGATAGCCGGTTTTATTATAATCAAGTATCAAAAGAAAATTTATTACGATAGTTATCAGCCATCATATTCTTCAATTGTTTCCATTTTACCAAAATCATTTGTGTCTTTCCAATTCTTTATCTTTGCCCGAATCGCGTTATATTTCGCGGAAACCGGCTTTGGTATAAGACTTGAAACAAACCTGATAACAGGTTTTAATGGAAAGAACAGAAGCACCTTATAAGAAAATACTCCAATACAGGGAAGCTCTGTTCCCTGGTCCCAGGTTGGGTTCTTTTCCCGGAAAAATGCAATCCGGGGAAATTTTTGGCATGTTTCTTCAGTTATTTCGGCAACATCAGTTTTCAGTGCCTGGTATTGTTCTCCAAAATCAAGCAGTTTTCTTCCTTTATCATAATAACCGGTAAACAGCATATCACAATATGCTTCACTTGCCTTTTCCAATTCCGGGTAATCCTTCTTATAATGGGGGTAATAGTCTACGAAATTATTTGCCAGAAGAAGATAGGTTTTATACCCCTTTGAAATAAGAAGCCAGTAAATGGGAGTAAAGGGATGCAGGAACCATTGTTTCACAAGATTTAAAAAGAATACCTTCTGCAATGCATTATCACCCCAGTATTCCTTCTCAATAATGGTATCACCACTAAATATTGTGAAAACCTTTTTACCGTCAATTTCCATTTTCCGGTTTACTATGGTACTAAAGCCAACAACATTCCCGGTACTTTTCTCTCGTATAACAATTGCACCATCTTTATTGTCAAAATCACTTTTAAAAGTATTAAAGGGGGCATTATGATAATACTTTCCCAGGATCTGGTACATTTGTTCAAGGTCTTGCTCTGTTAATTCATTTTTAGGACAATACGATGTTTTTGATTTTGTCATTTTCTCATTCTCCAATTCAATTTGTTCTGTGAAAAATACTGTGTTCCACATACCTATTAAGAAGAAACCGTCCCCCGGCGGTTTCCCGGTTTTATAATATTTTACTCAAATATTATAAACTCTGGCGCGACTTCATCCGTAAGCCACACACCATTCTTCGACAGATAAAAAGCATCTCCCTGCTTGTGCATATCTCCTGATTTTATTTTTAGCACAATAACCTTCCCATGACGGGAACCAACATTTACTGCTGTTTCGTACACAGCAGATAAATGAACATGGTGTCTGCTTTTTTTCTTTAATCCCTCTATTTTTATGTTTTCTGCAAAGCGAGTGGCTGTTCCATGATATAATATTTCCGGTGGAACAACCGGTTCCAAATCAAGATCTACATCCAGGCTATGCCCCTGGTTGGCCCTGATCTTTGAAAGATCTTCATTAAAGGAGAAACGCTTCTTACTATTTTTTTCAACAACAACCTTTAATTTTTCTATGTCAAAAGGCATTTTTTGTTTGTTGATTTTTTCAATTAGATCCGCAGTAGAAGTCCAACCATTCTCGTCCAACTCAATATTGATTACTCCCGGCTTATGCCGAAGGACCAGGCTCAAGAACTTGCTGATACGCACTAATTCTTTTTCATCCATTTCTTTCCTCGTTAGTAAAGACACTAAGAATTTACGGAAAACCAATTTTTTTGTTGGCACATGAATTGTCAAATTTTTTTTTCAAAAAAACGTAAACCGTCCAGCTTAATTGTTTTCTCACAAAATTCAAAGAATAACAGTGGAAACACAAATCCGGAAAAGTTTATTGAAAGCAGAGTTTCATAAAAAAAGGATGCTTGTAAGCATCCTTTTTTTAGATAGAGTAGGGGAATTCCCTCACGGGAAAATTTGTTTTTATTTTTTTTAGTTTTAATAACCCTTATTCTTCAAACTACTGACAATATCGACAAAGTGTTCAGGAGCATCAAAGCCCGGAGTTATTCCGAAAAGCATATCAACTGCTGAAAGGTGACTCACTCCGGCCCACCATGATCCACTGACCACTCCTCTGAACGTTCCCCATTTAGCAGAGCTTACTGCAACGAGACCATCATTTGCCCCTTCCTTTGCCCGCTGAATAGGCCAGGTTGGTATAAACAATCCTGCTCCAATAAAGGTTCTAATTTTATACGCGTAGCTTTGATAATAAACCCCTTCAACATCAGGGGTATTAGGATTGAAGACTGTTACCATATAGTCTCTTGTGAGGTCTTGCAGGTTTTTAACCGTATCAGTATTAGAGTCGCCCATAATGAAATTAAAAAATCCATTAAATATATCTTCACCAATATTCCCTTCAATCAGGTCAAGAACAAGTTCCGCAATTGAACTCCCCCGGTGAGGACCTGCTATGCTGGTGTGACTCGCTATTTTATCTTGTAAACCGTTTAGATTTGTAATCGCGTATCTTGAATAAACACTTCCATGGGAATGCCCGATTATATTTACTCTGGCTGCCCCGGAAACCGCGAGAATTTCCAGAACCTGTCTGTTCCATGATTCCGCTTTGGCAACGGTTCCTTCCATTGAATTGACGCTTGTTATATATATTGTGGCGCCTTCATCCCGGAGTGCTTCCGGAATATCATTCCAGTACTTTGTTATACCCCAGGCAATATCATATTGCGCTCCCATTCCATGAGTAAGAACTATTGGATACCTGGTATCACACTTGTCTGCTTTTTTGCTGCCGCCGGCAAACAAGGCTGCCTGAAAGAGAAAAATAATTCCTAATAAAAATACTAGCCGTTTCATAAATTACCCCTCCTTTGATTATTCTATTAATCAAAACAATACCAGGAGCTGACGAGCCTGTCAATAAAAAAACCGACGGGACGGTTTTTATTCTTCTATGAGGCAAGATTCATATTCTTTATTTCACCAAGAATTTTTTCAATTTCTTTGGCCGAGCAATTAATTACTTCATCAGTATATTTCTCATACAGGGGTTTTCTTTCATTGTAGAGATCAAAAAGATTTTCTCCTTTTCCCATTACTATTCCCCTGGTTGTAATATTATTAATCCGTTCTTCTACTTCTTTATATTCTAATTGCAGGTACAGGATCCGGCCGTTCTTTTTTAAATGTGTCACTGCCGCGGAACTATAAACTGAACTCCCTCCTGTTGCAATTACATGATTTTCCAAATTCAACCCCAGGAGAATTTGTTCCTCAATTTGTAGAAATTTCTCCAGCCCTTCTACATCAATGATCTCTTGCAGCAGTCTCCTTTCTTTTTCCTGGAGAACAAGGTCGGTATCTATAAAAGACATTCCCAGAGTTCTGGCCAGCAGTACTCCGATGGTACTTTTCCCTGACCCCGGCATCCCTATCAAAACAATATTTCTCTTCACCGGTTCACCTCTTAATGGGCCACTTTGCTCAGATTAAGCCCAACTACTCCGAGAACTATCAGACTGATCGAGATCATTTTTATCGCCGTTGCCGGTTCACTGAACCAGAATATTCCGATCAAGGTAATAATAAAAGTTCCCAATCCGGACCATATCGCGTACGCAATGCCTATATCAATCTTTTTCAACGCAAAGGTTAAAAAGGTGAAACTGATGATATAAAATACGAATAATAAAACCGATGGTATTAACCTGGTAAATCCATCGGAAAATTTCATGCAGGTTGTTCCGGCGACCTCAAATAATATCGCCAGTACTAAATAGATCCAACTCATAATAATGTTCTCCTTTTAAGATACTAAATTGTGCTTGTAAGCGGGCCTTCTTCTTCATAACGAGGGGCTGGAAGCCCCTCGTTATGAGAAGGAAGATATTTTACAGTTTCTTCCGTATTTTTTCCCGGCACTGCCGGGTCAGCTGCTTTTAAGAAACTTCTATTGGTTTTATCAAGTTCCGGATTTTATTGCTCTCAATGGCTTCCCGGAACTCTTCTCCGATGCGCCTGTTTTCCTCCAGAACCTTGTTCCAGTAAATCAGCCGGTCATTATCACGGCCGTCAAAAGCCCTGAAATCTTTTCTGTCCGGAATTTTTTGATAGGGGAGTTTTTCCACAAACTCCTTTGATGGTGAGACCAGGAGGACGTTATCCATATGAGCTGCCCGGGGCTTTCTCCGGGTTAGCCCTTTATCGAACCAGCCGGGAGTTATGGAATCATAAAAATGAGGGTAGAGTACCAGGTCTTCGGATTCCGGTAAAAAAGGAAGATCAAGGTGATAGTCGATTATCCCCCCATCCCGGTACACCCCCGGAGGAGCTCCTTTTATATCACGCTCTCCTTTCATTGCCATGGGAATTGCTCCTGACGCAAGGACTGCCTGCACGAAATTTTCACTGGAAAGCTCTGCTGTTACTTTTGGAAATTGATCTATCGAGAAAAATGGCGGCATGTCCCGCGGGTCATAAAAAAGTGCCCGGTCAAAAAAGAAGCGCAAAAGGCTCCTGCTAAAATAATTGGCAATTGCTGCCTCCGCGAGGTTCAACCCCAGCAGTATCCTGGAATCACTTTTGCCCAGCCTCTTTGCCCGCACTGCCAGGATATTTATCCTCATATAGGGATGATTCAGAATATCATCAATCACATTCTCATTAAGATAGCCCTGAAGCACTTTCAGGGTTTCATCGCTTATCTCTTTTATAGAAGGCCTTGATGAATATCTCTGCCCAAGATATGACTGCTCAAACCGTTCTATCGCTGCTTCCGGGACCTTCTGAGCCAGTGCAGCGGCCCTCCAAGCACCGATGGATGATCCCAGTACATAAAGAGGCTCTTTCCGGCCTTTAAACAGCTCCGGAAGCATCCTGTCTATTCCACTGAGAACAAGCCACTTCGGGCCTCCCGATGCCCCGGCCAAAACCTTTATCCTATGGGGCTTCAGGCCTTCTTCCTGTATAATGTCCCGGGCTTTATTGCCGGCCCTGAAGGTTATATTATCGAACATATTTTTTCCCCTTCGGAAAAGTATGTTCCGAAGTATTTAGATATTTATTATAAGCAGTTACACGTTAGCGGTTCTTCCAAAAAAATCAAGAATAAATTGGAGGTGGGGTAGGGGATACCGGCTCTTGAGGAACTACTGTTTGTTTGCCCCTCAACCCCAAAGGGGGCGCAAGAAATCTTACCCGGGTCGTTTTTAGAGACGGGCTTGTTTCCGAAGATTGCTCCGGGCAAGGGTTTGGTTCTGAGAGACGTTGCAGTGCAACGCCTTTACTGGCTGGTTTCTGGCCAGGGCTATGGAGACTCTGAGGAGGGATGCGACTCCTGCGAGGGGGTGCAAGAGCTTTAGAAAATGGGTCCATTTTAGCCCGGGGTTTTAACCCCA
>JAAENB010000415.1 GCA_024224995.1 bacterium
CCGCGCAGTTCCTGGATGCCGCGTTCGGTGAGCGAGCCTAGGTGCCCGCGAAGTTCGCTATTCTGTTCTTTGTTCACGCTTCGAGTGGGCTGGGGGCTATTCGCTTTGCTCGCGTAGTTCTTGAAGTCCGTCGGGTTCGACCACGACCGCTTGCATGACCTCACCTGTGGCGTCGTCGCGCACGAACGCGACCACAACCAGTTGCCTCGGATCGAGTCGCATGGAAAGTTTGCGCACGGTGCCGGCGCCTTCATCCATCAATCGATCCAGGCACGCTTCGTTGTCCGCTTGCACCTGGTGCAGGGCTTTGTCGAAGGTGATCTCCATCGAACCACCATCGGGTTCCCAGAGCGCACCATGTTGGTCGCCCGAGTGTTCCGCCATCAGTTCCGCACGGGCCACCATGCGGTGCACGACGACCCCGCTGGCTCCGGGGAACAACACGGCGCGTTCGGCGAGCACGCAGTGCACGTGCAGGTCCATGTACTCGGGTCCATCCA
>JAAENB010000416.1 GCA_024224995.1 bacterium
ATTGAAATAGAATATAACGACTCACTAAAGAGCCTGGAAGCTCTTTCCGGAGTTACTTCCCTGGAGAACAGGCTCAGTATTTACCGGAACACGGCTTTGGAGAACCTGGATGGGCTCCATAATCTTTCTGCCACGGGCGGCAAGGTAAATATCAACGATAATGATTTACTGGAGTCCCTGGCCGCGTTAAGTTCTCTCAGGTCTGTTGGCGACCTGTCTATTGTTGGCAATGATGTCCTTTCAAGCCTCTCCGGTCTTGAGAACATTAATACTATTGATGATGCTCTGTATATTTATCAAAATAATTCTCTTTCGAACCTTGAAGGACTGGGCGGGCTTACTGCTGTTGCCGGGAATGTTACTATACGGAAAACTTCCCTGCTTTCCTTGCGGGGATTGGGAAACCTTGAATCAATCGGCGGGTACCTGAAAATATATGACAACCCGGTTCTCACCGATACTTCGGGATTCCATAAACTGAATTCCCTTGAGCAATATCTTTATATTTATAATAATGATGCTCTACAGCATTTTACGGGATTTGAGAACCTTACCGTGCTGGGCGGGAAACTTACCATCTTCGGGAATCCTTTGCTGGAAACTGTTGAGCTGAATAATCTTGTATCTATAGAAAGCGCTCTTCAGATTGCAAGCAACCCCGTACTCACCAATCCCGGGCTGGCAAAACTCTCCTTCGTAGAAACTGCTTTTACGATTACCGCTAACTCGGAGCTTTGTTCCACCACAGCTGAAGCTCTTAAAACGCAGGTTGCCGACGCCGGAGGCATTGGAGGAACCATTGATGTTTCCGGGAATAAAGAATGCCTGTAGGTTTTTTGGGAGGAATTATGGAAAATATATTCGGCCGATTTACTCTTTGTTTTATAGTGCTTCAGCTTTGTTTTTTTTCCTGTTTTTTTTCCTGTTCGAATATTGTCGGTGATGGAAGTAAAAGCTCAGAGGGCGATATTCTTTCTTTTTCCGTTCCCTGGCAGGTGGGGGAAACAACTATCGATCCCCGTGATTGTGTTATAACCGTTACGGCGGGTGATGAGCTTAACCTGGCACAGGTTAAGCCATTGATAGAGATATCACCGGGAGCGCAAATTTCTCCTGCTTCCGGCGAGGAGAGAGATTTTAGTCTGGGGCCGGTTCCTTATTTTGTTACTGCTAAAAACGGCAGTAAACAGGTATGGGAAGTTGTTGTTAAAACCCGGCCCGTTATGGGGACAGAGATAAGGGAATTTGCTTTTTACACCGCTTCTAATGACCGGCTAATAACGGATATTAAAGGGACAATTAATGAAGAAAGTCATACCATAACGGTGAAACTTCCCTATGACAGCCCTGTTACGGGACTGGTTCCCTCCTTTGTTGTTACCGGTGAGTGGGTCCGGGTAAAAGGAGAAATCCAGCAAAGCGCTGAAACCGTGGTTGATTTTGATGAGCCCGTGACCTACCGGGTAATTGCGGGAAACAATAAAACACAGGATTACATAGTCACGGTAACAAACGGCTGTGCCTGCCCTGAACGTATCCGCAAAGGGAATTATACCATAAGGACTCAGGAAGATATTTCTGCTTTTGCCGGGTATACTTCCATAACCGGGAATATTGCGGTAGATGGGAATTATTCAAATAAGATTACAAGCTTCGAAAAATTAAAGTGTCTTACTTCAATAGGCGGATGCCTGGAGGTCCGTCATACCAATGGACTGGTTACTCTTGAAGGCTTTAATAACCTTGTATCTATTGGCGTTGAATTGCTGGTAGATGGTAATGCTGCTCTGGAGAGCCTGGAAGCTTTTTCCGGGATTACTTTCGTAAAGAGCCTCTCTGTATCGGGGAACCCGCTTTTGAAGAATCTGGATGGATTTCATAATATAACTACCGCTGCAGTTTCGGTAAATATAGCTGATAACAACTCATTGATGAACCTGGAAGCTCTTTCCGGGATGACTTCCGTAGGCAGACTCTCCGTTCACCGGAACCGGGAATTGAAGAACCTCGATGGTCTTCATAATATAACCGGCTCCGCCGATATGGTAAATATCAACGATAATGATTCTCTTGAGACCCTGGCAGGGTTACGCTCTCTCTCCACTGTTGGCGGAGACCTGAGTATTATTGATAATGATGCTCTTACAAGCCTGGCGGGCCTTGAGAATCTTGATACTATTGGTGATGACCTGTCTATTATGGGAAATGATTTTCTTTCAAACCTTAAAGGACTGAGCGGACTTACCACTGTTACCGGGAGTGTTGCTATACGTAATACGTCCCTGGTCTCCCTACAGGGGATGGGAAACCTTGAATCAATAGGAGAGTACTTAACAATAGAAGAAAATTCAGCTCTTACTGATACCTCAGGGTTCAATAAACTTAATTCCCTTGAGCAATATCTTTATATATATAATAATAAGACTCTACAGCATTTTACGGGATTTGAGAACCTTATCGTGCTGGGCGGGAAACTTATCATCTACGGAAATGCTGCACTGGAAACTGTTGAAGGGCTGAATAACCTGGTATCTATAGAAAAAGCTCTTCAGATTGCAAGCAACCCCATGCTTACCGATCCCGGGCTGGCAAAACTCTCCTTTGTGGAAACTACTTTTAAAATCACCGGGAACTCGGAGCTCTGTACGGCTGTCGCTGAAGGGCTGCAAAAGCAGGTTGCTGACGCCGGCGGTATTGGAGGAGCCATTGATATTTCAGGGAATAAAGAATGTCCGTAGTCGTTTGATTTAATTGGTACGTGGGCTTGTTTCCGAAGATGTTCCGGCAAGGGTTTGGTTCTGAGAGACGTTGCACTGCAACGTCTCTGAAACCAAACCCCGGGCAAAATCCCCTCGCCGGGTCCGCAGCTCTTCAGAAGGAGTCCCGGTACCGGTAAAAATATATTGGACAGGGAACAGAGCTACTGGTAGATATGACATATACGGCTCCCCATAGAAGAGGGTGTGATAAGAAACCATGCAAGAAGTCCTGTTCTCAACGCTGAAATATATGCTCTCCATAGTACCCGCGGTGGCCGGGGGAATATTCATAATGAATATTCTGCAAAAACGGGGAATTTTATATAAACTGTCACGCCCGGCGCGGCCCCTGGTGCGGTTTGGCCATCTCAGTGAGCCCTTAAGCGTAACATTTATAACGGCATTCGGATCGCCTTCGGCAGCAAGCGGAATGCTGAGAAACCTTTACGATAGCGGGAGCATTGAAAAAAGAGAACTGGTAATAGGGGTGCTGGTGAACGCCTTTCCCGTAATGGTAATGGAAGCCCGGTTTATGCTGCCCGTAATGATATCGTTCCTGGGGCATGTAGGGCTATTGATCTTTTTTATTCTCCTGGTATTCAGGTTAGTCCAGACCCTTATAGTTCTGCTAATAAGCAGGATCCTTCTTGAAGAGAAGACCTATACCGGCAAGAGGGGGGGAGAAGAAACGGAGCCCTTAAAAGGGAAGGAACTGCTGCGGGAAAGTCTCAGAGGAACGGTTCCTACGCTAAGGAGGATAATTTTAATATCCGTACCCGTATCCCTGGTAACCTTTACCCTGCTGCATTACGGAATATTTATAACATTGTCTCATAAAATACAGGATCTCTCAAAGGTACTGCCCGTACCCCTGGAAGGGATGAGCGTTATCGCGGCCTATTTTGGCCATTACGTGGCAGGGTATACAGTGGCAGGGAATATTCTTTCCGAAAATATACTGAGCGTAAAAGAAATAACTATCACAATCCTCACGGCAAAGGTATTGTCGAGTTTTGTATTTACCCTGCGTCATTCTATCCCCTATTATATAGGAATTTTCGGCTCAAAAACAGGCTTGCAGATAATGAGTTTGTCTCTGACACTGAGAAACCTGGTAACAGTGTCGGGCATTTTTGTATTATATTATTTATGGTAATCCCCTTAAAAAATGATTGAAAAATAGCCCATAACCAGGAAAATAGTAATTATAATAGAGGCAGTTTATGACCGAACACGAAGAAATTGAAAAAAAAGTAGAATTATTGCGGAATGTGGATGTTTTTTCCCGGCTGCGTGAATACGAACTGGATGTTATTGCCCGGTATAGTTCATATCTGGGAGTAAAACGGGGAGACGCGGTTTTTTCTCCGGGGGACCGTGCCCGGGGCCTGTTTGTTGTTGAAAAAGGCCGCATAGGTATAGTGGGAATTCGGGATGATGAACATGTGGAATTGGCCCGGATTATCGCGGGAGAGTCTTTTGGGGAGCTCGACTTTCTTGGAGACTCGCTCCGGACAGCCGGCGCGTTCGCAGAGGAAAATTCCCTGCTCCTGGTTTTTCCCGGAAATGATATAACAGCCCGGGATATCATCGAAAATCATCCGCAGATTGGCGTGCTCTGGCTTCATCGGCTCATGGCCATAATAACGGACAGGGCAATCCAGGTAAACAGTATGCTTGAAGAAAAGACCGAATGGGTCGATAAACTTCGCCGCAGGCTCCATACCGATAAATTAACGGGACTTTTTAACCAGATCTATTTACAGGAAGAAATGAGCCCCTCCCTCACACTCAACGAGCAGGAAACCGCTCTTATTATGATAAAGCCCGATAGTTTTAAGGCAATTAATGATACCTACGGACACGAGGCAGGAGACCAGATCTTAAAACTGATGGGCATATTTTTGCAGGCATCCCTGGAAGAGGATGATGTGGCAATACGCTATCATGGGGATGAATTTGCCGCGCTTATTCGGGGCGCGGGCAGGGACAGGGCGCTTAAAACCGCTGAAGAGATCAGGGAAAATTTTTATGATATAGATATAAAGGGAATATTAGGCGCCGATGATATAATACTGGAACTCAGTATTGGAATAGCCCTGTATCCCGAAGAGTCACCAAACGGAACATCGCTCATAGGTACGGCCTACCAAAAGATGTATGAGGCCAGGGACAGCGGTGGGAACAGGATTTTGATATAAGCGGGAGCAGTACAATAGATGAGATTCAAACTAAATGAAATAGAGTTATTTTCTGATTTTTCCGATGATGATGTACCAATTCTTGCTGATTTTTTCAGACCATTGACACTTATTAGCAATGAAAAACCCCGGAGAGAGCCCGGCAGGAACCGTGAATTGTTTATTATACTGTCGGGACGGGTGGAAAGGACCATAGCTTTTAAAAGCGGTTCCGAAAGAAAAAAGAAAAAACTTGGTCCCGGAGATTTTACCGGAGTTTTGTCTCTTTTTTCAGCGGAAGAATGCTACGAAAGTTTTCATGCAATTGAACGGACACAACTCCTTTCCATAGATGAGCCTTCACTGACAAGGCTTATAGATCAATATCCCCATATTGCGGGGAAATTTTTTCTAAAACTGCTCACGCTAACCATCCAGGGACTCAGGGACTCGAACAGGTTTTTAGCGGATATGGTTCAATGGGGAGACAAAGCCAGGAAAAGGACCATCACCGATGAACTGACCGGAGTATATAACCGCCGGTTTCTGGATGACGCGCTGCCCGGACATTTTGCAACGGCAAAAAAAGGCGGATATCCTCTCTGTTTCCTCATGATAGATCTGGATAATTTCAGGGATATCAATGAAGTGAATGGAATGGAGGCAGGGAACAGCATTTTAAAAGATGTTGTTGTCCAGTTCCAGCAGCTTTTCAGAGAGAAAGATATCATTGTCCGGTATGGCGGAGATGAATTTACGATTATTCTGCCGGAAACAACACTTAAAGAAGCATGGGAAATAGCCGAACGGGTCCGTGAAGCAGTAGAAAACCGCGATATGTCTAAACTTCTGGAAGATTATACCCATAAACTGACTACCAGCATTGGCCTTTCCGCTTTTCCGGAAACAGCTTCCACCCTGGATGAGCTAAAAGACCAGGCCGACTCCTCGCTTTATGCAGCGAAAGAAAAAGGCCGGAACATGGTAATTACTGCTGAACAGCTTAATGAGTAAAATTTTAAATAATAAAAAGGAGCGGCACAAGGCCGCTCCTTAATACGATTATGAGGGCACCCAACCCATCCGCCCCTTGTGGGAAAGGCACCCAGCCAAAAACATTCGTTTTATTCGAATGCTATTGGGTAAATCGCTTATACCTATTATAATGCAAGTTTCGTGCCAACTTATGGGAAATATTTAAAAAAGCATAAAAAAGTTTGAAAAGGGGTGAAAAGAGCAAAAAAAGAGAAATATCCCGTGAAAGCGCGGTTACGCAACCGCCCATACCCCCATTCTACTACCGGCTTTTCCTGGCATATTGTCGCTCCATGACAAAAATAACAGTTATTTCGGGCAAAAAGCCCTCTCAAGTGTCAGAAATTGACAGTTGCTGTCAATTTCTGACACTTGGGATACTTTAGAGTGCGGACCCCGTCAAACGGGGAAAAATAGGTCAGAAACTGTGTTGATACCGGGGTCTGTTTTGCGAAGATGCTCCGGCCAAGAGCTTGGTTCTGAGAGACGTTGCAGTGCAACGCCTTTACTGGCTGGTTTCAGGCCAGGGCTATGGATATTCCCCAGAGGGGGAGCAAGAGTTTTTGAAAATGAGCCCATTTTAGCCCGGGGTTTTAACCCCCATAGGGCAGCAGAGCATAACCCGGATAATATCTTCGAGAACAGGCTCTGTTTATAAATTAGTTTCCCAAGGCTATGGGTATTTCTCATAGCGTGGGGCTTCCAGCCCCTCGTTATGATGAAGGAAGCTCCGGTTTTAAAATTTAGTTTCTTGAGAGGGACTTATTCAAAAAAAGATTGATTTATTCCCGAAATCGTATATAAAAAAATATCGCATGCATATTGGAGGGGCCGGAATGGTGAACATGATAAGAGCAATAATTTTATTAACAATATTCCTGGTACCGGTAATTGGGTCGGCAGCACCCGTAACCATAGAAGAGACAAAATATCATGTAACCATATTAAAAGACGGAAAATGCGAGGTATTATACCAGCTTACCTTTACCGAGCACCAGGGCAGGGACCGGATACGAACTATCGGCCAGTTTATTGAGCCCATGACATTTATTGAAACCTATGGAAAATTCGGCGCGAAAAGATTCAAGGTACGAATGGAGAGCAAGGGCAATGCATTTTACGCGGCTGTATTTGGGTTAACAACGGGCATAGGAAAAAAATACACAGTCTATTTCCGTTACCGGATAGATAAATCAGTTCTTGATAATACAACGTATAATAATAAACCATACAGCGCCTTCTGGTGGGCACCGGTGCAGTGGAGTCTGCCAATCAAAAAACAGACCGTTCAAATAATCCTCCCCATTGAGATCCCGGCAAAATACAGAAAAGCACACCAGATAAAAGATGCCCTGGTGAATAAACACGGGGTAGTGGTAGACACTCCCATAGTGAAAGCTCACAGCAGGTGGGTATATTATCCCTCCAAATGGAAGGGGAAGAATTATTTGTCTATTCACGCGGAAAAGTTAAACCTCTCTGTACAAGAGCGGGAGTCGCTGAAGTTTTATATTCCAAAGAACACTCTTGAAACGGGAGCACAGGGAGGAGATTACACGCTCGATAAATTCACTGCCAAAGATATGAAACAAAAGGGAACGTATTCAATAAAAACCGTAGAGGCAGCAGTAAAGCTGCAAAAGGCGGCATATGATCCCCTGACCCTGAGGGAAATAACAGAATACCGTTTCCTGGTAGTGGAAGAAGGGGAGCGGAATATTTTCAGAAAACTGGTAGATATCCCCGTACAAGGGGCACATGTAGTACCCGGACATGTGGATGTCCTGGTAAACGGGAAAGACCGTGATGCCAGGGTCCGGTTAGCCGCAGTAGAGTCAGGCGCAGCGAAACGGCCGGTCTATGACCTTATCCTGGCATCGCCCGTAACAAAGAATGATGTGCTGCAAATCAAGACGACCTTTGAACGGTCTCTTACTATGAAAATAAAGTCCGAGCTCTTTAATTCAAAATTTAGGGCCGGGTACCAATATTCCGGAATACAGCTTTCTCAGCCCGTAGCGCAAATTAGGGTAAAGCTTCTATTTCCCTTTCAGGGAGAATACAGAAGAGGGTTTCGAGATATAAAACCCGGTGATAAAGAACTCCCTCTTTTTGTTACACCGGAAACAACAGGCCTCTTTGAGCAATGGGAATTTGTTCAACGCATG
>JAAENB010000417.1 GCA_024224995.1 bacterium
ATGTTCGGAACTCGCTCCGCTCAAACAGCCTCACAATCTGCCGAGGCATCGCTCCGGGCATGGGTTACATTCCGATTACGTTTTTCGGTATATTTAGACACGACCGACCCGGTGTAACTTGGAAAAAATACGTCAGAAACAAAATAGTATTGCGAGCTGCATCTGGCCTTGAAGTAGTATGGGCTCTTTGGGTTGTGAGGACTGTTTGAGCAAAGCGAGTTCCGGAGCAATCCAAAGAGCCCATACTACTTCAAGGCCCGCTTACAAGCAAAATTTAGTTTTTTAAGAGAGGTAACGATATGGAGCATTTGACAAAAGAGACATTTAAGCAAAAGATTTTTGATTATGAAGCTAACAAAGACTGGAAATTTGAAGGGGAACTCCCGGTAATAATAGATTTTTACGCTGATTGGTGCGGTCCCTGCAAAATGGTAGCCCCGGTTTTGGAAGAATTGGCAAAGGATTATGAAGGTAAAGTTGATATCTATAAAGTAAATACTGAGCAGGAGCAGGAGCTTGCCGGAGCCTTTGGCATCTCAAGTATCCCCAGTATCCTGTTTATCCCCAAAGATGACAAGCCCCAGATGGCAGCAGGAGCGCTCCCCAAACAAAGTTTTGAAGAAGCTATCCGGGACGTGTTAAAAGTTAGTTAGTTCCCGGTTACTCATATCCCAGGCGTAATAACAAAATTATTCCCGCAGTAGCTGTGCCAGGAGAAAAGCCATTTCCATGCTCTGGCTGTAATTGAGGCGCGGATCGCAGTAGGATTCGTAGTTTTTATACAGGTCGGTGTGCTGGAGATCGGCGGCTCCCCCGGTACATTCGGTAACGTCGTCCCCGGTTAGTTCAAAGTGAACTCCTCCGGGAAAGGTACCGTTTTCTTTATGGACCCTGAAGGTTTGTTTTATTTCACCTAATATATCATCAAAATCCCTGGTTTTAATATTGCCTTTTGTGGTGATACTATTCCCATGCATGGGATCGCAGCTCCAGATGACCTTTGCTCCGGCCCTGGTTACGGCTTTTACAATACGGGGCAGGGAGTCTTCCACCTTATCAATTCCCATGCGGGTTATGAGGGTTATCTTTCCCTCTTCATTATTGGGATTGAGAATATTCAGGAGCTCCGGCAGTTCATCCGTATCTATTGACGGACCAATTTTAATACCCAGGGGATTTGAGATCCCTCGGAAATATTCAATATGCGCTCCGTTTATTTCCCTGGTCCGTTCACCAATCCAGAGCATATGGGCTCCAAGGTTATAGAAATTTCCGGAAACAGGGTCTTTTCTTGTTAATGCTTCTTCGTAACCCAGGAGGAGCCCTTCGTGAGAAGTAAAAAAGTCTGTTTTACCGACAGATTCGGGACGAAGTCCGCCAAAGGATTCCATGAAATTAATCGCGTCCAGGATACGTTCTATCGTATCTTTGTATTGTGCCCATTCTTTTGACTGTTCAATAGAATAAAGATTCCAGTTATAGGGATGATGAAGATCGGCAAAACCGCCCGTGATCATTGCCCTGATATAGTTCAGCGTGGTTACGGATTTGTAAAAGGCGGTTAAAAGCCGTTCCGGGTCGGGTTCCCGGTCGTTTATTTCCGCTTCATAGCGGTTTACACTGTCGCCCCGGTAAATTGGAAAGGTCCGGTTTTCAATTACTTCCGTTGGATTGGACCGGGGCTTGGAATATTGCCCTGCGATTCGGCCGATCTTTATTACCGGTTTTTTTGCGCCATAGGTGAGAATTACGCTCATCTGGAGCAGTATTTTGATTTTATTGGTAATTGTCTGTTCGTTGCAGTCAATAAAGCGTTCGGCACAGTCTCCGCCCTGAAGGATGAAATAATTTCCCTGTCCCGCAAGAGCGGCCTGGTGTTTCAGGCTTTCTATTTCGCCTACAACAGTGAGAGGCGGAAAGGTCTTGAGCATTTCCAGAACTGCGGCATACTGTTCTTTATCCCGGTATTCCGGCTGCTGTAGAGCCGGGTACTGCTGCCAGCTGTTTTCGGTCCATTTTTTTTTCATACAAGTTGCTCCAAAACAAAGGGATTAATTAAAAAATAATCCCTTTCTTCCGGAAATATTACTTCTTTTTCGAAGTTTTCTTCGAAGCCTTCTTCGGAGCTTTTTTTACAACTTTTTTAGAAACCTTTTTCGGAGTCTTTTTCACAACCTTTTTCGGAGCTTTTTTAGAAACCTTTTTCGGAGTCTTTTTCACAACCTTTTTCGGAGCTTTTTTGGAAACCTTTTTAGCGGTTTTTTTCGAAACAGGTTTTTTCTTTGGTGCGGCCTTTTTGGCTTTTTTCTTTGATGCTGCTTTTTTCTTCGCGGGACTTTTTTTCGCGGGTTTGGCTGCTGTTTCTTTTTTTGCTGATTTTTTTGGGGAACCCAGAATCCTGTTGAGCCAGTCTTTTATTATATTCAGGACTTTTTCTTTCTCGGGATCTATCTCGTTCATTGTTTCATGATAGTAGTCTTTAAAGAGATGTATTTCTTTATCACTGGAAACGGCTTTGTCGTATGCTTCCTCACTTCCTTTATAACTGATGATATTGTCGGATTTGCCGTGAAAAATGAGAAGCGGCATTCTTAATTCGTATGCCCTGGCAAGGCACTGGGCTCCGGCCCTCATAAATTCCGTATACCACCGGAACGAGATCTTGTTATGGACTTTTGGATCGTTTTCATATGCTTCTATAACTTCGGGGTCACGGGAAAGATCCTTTGCTTCCAGGCCGTTGCCTGCCAGAGTTGACGGTATGATCTTTGAAAACATTTTAATGAGTGACTCTTTAAAACCCGATGTTGTCTGTGCCAGTACCAATGCCGGCGCCGAAAGAATAAGACTGTTCAGGTCGTCGGGGTAGGAAAGCGCGTAGGAAAAAGAAATGAGGCCTCCCATGCTGTGTCCCAGGAGTACCATGGGTAAATCCTCGTTTGTTCCTTTTATCATATCTATAAGGGTTTTTAAATCGTAGATGTAATCATTAAACGAATCGACATGCCCTCGTTTGCCGCTCGAATCTCCATGTCCCCGGTGATCAAGGGCGAATATTGATATGTTTTCACCATCCAGTTTGTTGATAATATTCATGTATCTGCCGGAATGCTCTCCAAGCCCGTGTGAGATTACCATGATAGCCCTGGGATTGTCTACATGCCAGCACTGAAAAAATATCTGCTCGCCGCTTTTACCAACAATGTGAGCTTTATTATATTTATATGAAGTCATACGATACTCCTGAGATATAAAATTTATTATTTCATTCGTCACTTTTTTTATAGTAAAACTATATGGAACAATATTGATTCCATGCATAATTAATGTCCATTAGTTTTTTCTGTTGGTTTATTAATGAAGTCGTAGGGGAGAGGCATTCCCTGATGCATTAAGCGAGTATTCCCGACAGTGGTGGACGTCATTTGCGGTTTTAACAAGCCCTCTTCTGAAGGTGAGGACTGTTTGAGCAAAGCGAGTTCCGCAGCCTTCAGAAGAGGGCTTGTTAAAACCGCCCGCACACCCGGAAATTTGAGGATTTACCTTAACTTAATGGCATTGAGGCATGCCTCTCCCCCCTACTTACGCCGGTAATTATAGCAGGTCTTAAAATCGACCGGGCCATGTATGGATGCTTTTTTCCCGTGATATTCTACGGGGTACCGGTAGCCGCGATGGGTTTTGCCTCTGCGGGTTTTGTTGTATTTGCTGTCGGGGTAGAAAAAATAGCGTTTGTCGTAATAGTATTGTGACGTTGTCCGTTCCCCGATTTTTCGGAATCCCCTGGCAATGTGGGTAATCAATTGATCGGCTTCCGGGTCTGTTGCTCCCATGGACAGGGCTGCCAGAAGCATTTTTAATCCTTCCCGGGAGCCTCTGCGTGTCCGAAGCAGTCTCTTCCCTCTTCTTATGAGGCGGCGGTAATCTCCTTTTTTTATTTCCACGGTAAAACAGGCGTTTAAGATCATGCTGGTCTGGTGCCGCAGGTTTTTGAACCGGAACCGGAGCCGGTGTCCTCCGGGATAGAGTTTTTTTCCGTATTGAACAAGGTAAATATCATCCTTGATTTTTTTATAGCTAACCGGTACGCCGTCCAGTGTTATTTTCAGGGAGCCTGCTCTAATGCCTGTTTTTTCATTTCCGCTTGTTACTTTTATGGCCATAATGGGGCTGGAGTCGGTGATTTTATTTTGCAGGTACCCGCTATTGTCAATGGCGCAGGAGAAAAGTACTTCCGCTGTTGGAACTCCCCATCTGAGGTACCGTGATATTGCGTTGTAATAGGCTTCCGCTTCCCGTTCGTTATACTCCCGGTCTTTGAGTCTCATGGCATGATCTTCATCCGTAAAGAAGCCGCCTTCTCCAAGTATGCCGGGGCAGGTGTACCGTGTCTCCCGTAATATTTTTGTTCCTGTTTCGTTAAATACGGAAAAATCCGAGAGAACATAGCCCTTTGGGTCCATTATTTTGTCCAGTTCTTCCCTGAGGTATGATGCCAGCTGGTAACTTGCCGGGCGTACCTGCTTGCTTCCCCAGATGAGTACACAGGGATAATTTACCCTGTCGGCTCTTCTGGGAGATCCGTTGTGATGAATGCTGATGAGGATGTGGGGCTTGAATTCTTTTACCATTCGCACCCTGGCATCCAGGGGGATATCGTCGTCTCTGCGGCGGCTCATTTTTACTATGGCCCCGCTTTTTTTGAGCATATCTTCCAGTATGAGGGCTACCCTGATATTTACTTTTTCTTCGGTAATTCCGCCATATCCTATGCGAAAACGGTCTTTTGTTCCTTTTCCGCCGTGTCCCGGATCTATAAAGATTTTTTTATTGCTCAACCAGGTATGTTTCTCCGGGATAATTGATCCCTGGTAGGTATATCCTGAATAATCGCAGCCGGTCCAGCATATGGCGCATACAAGGACTCCTGCCGATAAAAAGATTGAAAACCGGGTTTTAACTTTTCTGAACGACTTCGATAGGACCATGTGCTTTTCCCTGGATAAATTGTTTTATGTATGGGCTGTCCGAGTTTTGGACGTCTTCGGGCGTGCCGGTGAAGATGATTTTTCCATCAAAGAGCATTGCTATTCGGTCTGCTATGCGATAGGCGGAGTTCATGTCGTGTGTTACCACAATGGAAGTGATGCCGTAGCTTTTTCTCATTTCCAGGATAAGCCGGTCTACTGCTCCCCCGGTAATTGGGTCTACCCCGGTTGTTGGTTCATCATAGAGCATGATTTTCGGCTTTATGGCGATTGACCGGGCCAGGCCAACCCGTTTTTGCATTCCGCCCGAGATCTCGGAAGGTTTTTTATCTTCAACACCTTTGAGACCTACCTGTTTGAGCATTTTTGGGACCACTTCGTTTATTTCTTCTTCCGATACCTTTTGTCTTCTCAGGCCGAAGGCTATATTGTCGAATATGTTCATGGAGTCGAAGAGCGCTGCTCCCTGGAAGAGTATTCCGTATTGTGCTGCTATGGATATGCGGGTGGCTTCATGGGCTGTGGTAAAATTGATGCCGTCTACGAAAATTTCTCCTGAATCGGGCTCTAAGATGCCCACCAGGTGCTTCATTATTACGGATTTGCCGGTCCCGCTTTTTCCGATGACGCATAAGACTTCGCTTTCGTATACCGAAAGGTCTACCCCGTCCAGAATAACCTTTGGCCCGAAAGCCTTATGAAGATTCACCAATTTAATTTTTTCTTTTTTCTGCTCTGTCATTTTTTTACTCTTCTATGGGTTCGGCCCCATTATCCCTCCCTGTTTCCTTCATGTCAACCGTTTTTGCCTCACCCCTCGCGGGAGGGCGTGAATTGGTATATCGAGCCGGAATGTAAGCTATGGCCGGAGCAATACCTCTGCGGAACATTCGGAACTCGCTTCGCTCAAACAGCCTCACAACCCGCAGAGGCATCGCTCCGGCCATAGCTTACATTCCGAATTACGTTTTTCTGTATATTAAGACACGATCGACTCTGTGCAGCGGGGAAAAATACGTCAGAAACTAAGTAGTATTGCGGGCTGCACCTGGTCTGGAAGTAGTATGGGCTCTTTGGGTTGTGAGGACTGTTTGAGCGGAGCGAGTTCCGCAGCAATCCAAAGAGCCCATACTACTTCCAGACCCGCTCACATGCAAAATCTGGTTTCTTGAGAGCGCCCGACCCCTGGCAAACTCTTCAAAAAAAGACTTGAATTTTTGGGTTCTTCCTGCAACAATATGTTTATAGACGAAAAGAGAATATCTTTTTAGAGAAATATTGAAATGAGAAAGTGGAAAAGTGGATTTTAAACGGGAAAATGACGTAATGATTCTAATCCAAGATCCTCGATTGAGTGAGTTTAGTGCCTGTACCTATATCGAAGAGAATGACTGGCGGTTTGAATACTTTTTTGCACTGGATCTTGATGAGGAAGAACTGAATATTGTTCTGGAGAACGGTTGGCGTAAATTTGGTGCCTATTATTTCCGCCCAAACTGCGAAAATTGTTTTAAATGCGTCCCCTTAAGAGTTCTTACGGAGGAATTTAAGCTCTCCAGGAGCCAAAAACGGGTTTTGAAAAAAGGTTCGGACATTACGGTTACTTTTGGGCCGCTTCAGTACAGTCCAAAGATCTACGCCCTGTTCCAGGATCATTCGGAGAACCGTTTTGGCAGGGATACCGATGAAGAGGATTTTATCTCTTCGTTCTATACGCAGTCCTGCCCTTCCGTGCAATCGGAATATTACCTGGACGGTGAACTTATTGCTGTGGGCTTTCTTGACCGTTCGTCCGAAGCGCTCAGCAGTGTCTATTTTGTGTATAATACCGCTTATGAATATTTAAGCCTGGGTACGCTGAGCGTTCTCAAAGAGATTGAATACGCCGCTTCCCTGCAGCTGAAGTATTATTACCTGGGCTATTATGTTGCCGAAAACGGAAGCATGGCCTATAAGAACAGGTACCATCCCAATGAGAAATATAACTGGCATAGCGGAGAGTGGGAAGGGGGAGAAGAGGGTGATCGGTGATCGGTGGCCCCGGAGGGCCGGGTGATCGGTTTCTTACAACACTCCTTTCATTTTTATTATGTTTCTGCCTTCGAATTTGGCGTCGGGCATGAACCATTCTTCAAGGCCTTCGGGAATGAATTCCACAACGTCTTCTGTTAAGCTGAATGTGTTTGGTTTGGCGTATTTTTGGCCAAGGTGAAACACGGAGTTTATTGAATCCGATACGATGGTTCCGGTATTCCCCCTGTTTTTATACAGGGTATTTCCTATGTGAAGAGCAATCCGGTAGGAGAGGAGTGTATTAAAGGGATAATCTTCGAAGCTGATTATTTTCCTGTCCAGCATGAGTTTGAACCCGGTTTGAATGGCGTCGCATTTTTTGCCGTCAAAGGGCAGGAGAATGAGTCCGCAGAAATCCATCCACATCCATACCTGGCCGTTTATTGGGGCCACGGTTTCTTCCAATATATCATGGAAGGCGCTGGTAAAATCGTTCAGCAAAGCGCCTGAAAGATGTTTTTTTATGTATGCCTGGTTGTCCAGTTCCACGAACATAAAACAAAACGTGTATTCTTTTCCCGGTTTTATTTCTTTCCAGCTGTTGCCGGTTAAAATATAGTTTGCTTTTGAAGCGTTTTTCTTCGCGGCAGTTTTTTGAATTGTTTCTTCTATTTTGTCTGCTGCCGGGGGGGACCCGGCTTCCGGTAGTTTAAAATCGATCGCTTGTTTGAGCCGTTTTACCGGTATCCCTTCTTTGAAAAGCCCTTTTCCTATGTAGTCCGAAGCTCCGTTGAAAAAAAGCTCCGCAGTATCGCTTACGGCTCCTTTTGAGTCGATGAGGCCAAAACAAAGCCCCTTTTGTTTGGCAAGGAATTTGGCTGTTTTGGCAATGTCGGCGGCAGTGTTGTTTGATATATCAACATATATAAAGGAACGGGGTTCCGGTTTTTTTAGCTGTTTTTTTAGCTCCGACAGAGGGAAATATTCCAGGGTAAAGCCTTTTGCTTTTTCAATTGCCGTGAAACATTTTGGGATATTCTTGTTGTCCGAAAAAAGTATAATATTCATAAATTGCTTCCTTATCGCTTCCTTATTGCTTCTTATTGCTTCCATTTTAACTGGTAATTATAATAGGTAACTTCTTTTGAGACTGTTATTGGTGTGAACTGGTCTGTTAGAAGACTGTCCAGTGTTGTTTTTACTACATCACTGATGGTGGCTGAATTTGGATTTGTGTATTTAGCCTCTATTTCGATTGCCTGTTTTACTGCTTCGTTCTTTTTTATATCTTCTTCATTGCCCGTAAAATCAAATGGGCCGTTATGTACGGCAAGCCGTACTTCCAGGTCATTTTTCAGTTTGCACTCAACCTGGTTATACATAAAGAGTCCATGCAGTATATCCATTGCGCTGAGGGTTGACATGAGGTTTCTATTGCCGAAATAAAAGGCCGCGAGGCCGCCGTCGCCTTCCCAGCTCCAGATGCGTCCGTCCCGTTTGATAATGGCATTTCTTACGATTGTTCCCAGGTCGGAGTAGGTTGACTGGATAATATCATCGGTATATTCCCGTACCAGTTTGGAATTGCCTACTATATCGATCCGGAGAAAGGTGAAGAAATATTCCATCCCTTCCCGGAGAACTCCCCAGTTTGTTGAGACCCGCTTGCTTGAGTCTTCCACAAACATCCGGGTTTCCTGGTCGAAAATGAACCCGCATTCGTTCAGTTCCATGACTATTTGCTTCAGATAATTTATCTGGTATTTTCGTCCCATGATTCCCGAGTACTGGGCCTCCACAAGAAGTGTTACGAAATGAGGAAAAAGCCCCAGCGCCTTGAGATCCAGTACGATTTGCCGTGCCGCTTCACTCTTGGGTATGGGCACGCTTTCCGGGTACCCGGTCCGTTTATTGAGGTTATAGTCCTCAACAATGTGACGGATAAAAACCAGCATCAGGCTGGTGTCCATGGACTCCGTTAATGATTTTGTTGTTAATGTTACCAGGCTTGTTGGTATTTTCATTGTTCTGTATATTTCCTTATAGAAGTTTTTTCATTCTGAATATTTCTCTGTCTTCAAATTCTCCGGCCGCGGTAAAATAGTCTTCCATTTCTTTTGGGAGATATTCATAGATTTCCGGAGTGAGATACAATAGTCCGGGTTTGGCAAATTGCTGCCCCAGGTGAAAAATGGAGTTTACAGTCTCGGAAATGATCTTCCCGGTGTGTCCCCTTGTTTCATAAAGTGTATTTCCTATATGAAGCACAATGCGGTACGATATGAGCATATTAAAGGAAAAACCTTCCACGCACATTATTGCCCTGTCCAGCATGAGTCTAAAACAGGTTAAAATGGCTTCACAGTTTTTTCCGTTAAAAGGAAAGAGTATGAGTCCGCCCATTTCGTCCCACATCCATATTTTTCCGTTTATTGGTGATATTAATTTGTTTATATGGGTCTGGAAATTTTTTATGATCCGCTTTATATGGGTATCGCCGAATTTTTTGACGAGTTCTCTCTGGTTGTCCAGATCGATGTACATAAAACAGAACGTGTATTCCCGCCCGGCTTCTATCCCGGTCCAGTCGTTCCCGGTGAGGATATAATTTCTTTCCGTTGCGGTTTCGTTAAGCTCTTCCTGTATTTGCGTTTCTTCCGGGATCTTAAAATCCAATACCTGCTTGATCCTTTTTGCATTGATCCCTTCTTTAAATTCTTCCTTGCTAATGTAATCGGACGCGCCGTTATGGAATTGTTCCGCTATTCTTTTTACCGCTCCTTTTGGATCAATGAGTCCATAATGGACAACATTCTGTTTGGCCAGGTACTTGAGCAGCTTGTCCCGTTCCGATTCTTCATAGGCACCCAGGTCGATATATATTAATGAATCTTCTTCCTGCTTTTTGAAAATCTTCTTTAGATCTGCTGCCGGGTAATAACTCACCCGGTAATCCTTTGACTTCTCCACTGTTGTGAAACAGGTTCCAATCTTTTTGTTGTCTGAGAATACTATAATATCCATCCGGTTCTTCCTGTCCCTTTAGCTCTCCCAGTTTAACTGGTAGCGGTAATACTCAATGTCGGAATATGTATTTGTTTGAATGGGTTTTAGCTGGTTGGCCAGCAAGGGATCGAGCATTATTTCTACCATTCCGGTAATCGTGGCTGTTCCCGGCTCGGTGTATTTTTTCTCTATATCGTTTACTTGCTTAATGATATCAAATTTCGTTAACTCTTCTTCGGTGTTTGTATATTCGCAGGTTCCGCTGTGTACTACCTGCCGTATCATAAGGGGCTCCCCCAGTTCGTTTTTGAACAGGTTATAAAAAAAAAGTTCATGGATGATCTCCATGGCACAGAGTGTGGCCAGGAGATGTTTATTGGAAAAATAGAACGCTATGAGCAGTCCGTCGCCGTCCGTGAGCCATACCCTGCCGTTTCGTTTATCTATGGCGTTTCGTACTATTTTCTGTAAGTCGGAATAGGTTTTATGTACTGCATTTTTGGGATAGGCCCGTACCAGGCGTGAACTGTCTACTATATCGAGCCGCAGAAAGGTAAATAAATACTCTTCTCCTTCCTTGAGCGCTCCCCAGTTCCTGGTCCGCCGTACATGGGGATCTTCCACAAATAGATGGTTTTCCTTGTCGAATATGAGTCCCAGTTCCCGGATTTCCCAGAGTATATCTCCCAGGCCCGATATATGGAACTTGTTTCCCCGGTATCCATTGTACTGTATATCTATCAATATTGAGATAAAGGTTAGAAAATTACCCTCTTCTATTACATCGGCTATTATTTGCCTGGCTGCTTCACTCCGCGGTACGGGCAGGTTGCTTGCCAGTCCCAGCCGTTCGTGCAGGTCGTAATTTGGCATCAGGTCACGAGCGAGCAGGGTCATTGGCCGGATATCTATTGAATCCGCTACGGCTTTGACCGTTAAATCTGCTAGATACCTGGTTATTTGCATTTAAATGCTGCCTCCACTCCCTGATCCCTATTCATTATTAGAGTACTTTTTTTGTTTGTTCCTGTCAAGGACTAATTTGCGCTTCGGCTTCGGCTCCGCTCAGCGATCGTGTTAAGCTGGGCGCACCCTGCGGGCCGGGCTCCTCCGGGCTCCACTTCGTTCCGGTCCTGCGGAAGACCTCCGGACTAAACCCTGCGTATCCCTTGCGCGAAGAGATGTTCTCAAAGAACTTAATTTTTCTTGAGAGTGCTGACCCCGTGGAACGGGGAAAAATACGGAAGAAACTGTTTTTAAAAAATGGATCGGTTTCAGC
>JAAENB010000418.1 GCA_024224995.1 bacterium
GGGTCAGCTTCAACCAATAATCAATCAATGCCCTGCGGGCGGTTCGGTCCCATACCAGGAACACCCCGGAGGGGTGTAGTCATGTAGCCCGGGGTTTTTAACCCCGGGAGACAGAGCAAAGCCCCGTGCTAAATCCCCTGGTTGAAACCGATCTATTTTTATAAACAGTTTCTTCCGTATTTTTCTCGGCCATCCGGTCACTGAGCGGAGCCGAAGTGCTAGTTCCAATCCTTATCGTAGTCTTCTTTTTCTTTTAATATAATCCTGGCATCGGCAATTGAAAGGCCCGTTTCATGAGCAATAACAGGATTTAGATCCATTTCTTTGATGTCAGGGTAGGCTTCTATGATCTCGGAAACAGTTAACAGGAGTTCAATAAGGGCTTTTTTATCAACAGGCGGTTTTCCCCGAACTCCATCAAGGATGGCCGATGACTTGATTTCGGATATCATTTTTTTGGCAGCTCCTTTGGAAAGGGGCAGTACCCTGAATGATACGTCTTTTACCACTTCCACCAGGATTCCTCCCAGACCAAACATAATAACCGGGCCAAACTGCTCATCAATCTTTGTTCCGATTATAACCTCAACCCCTTCTCCCAGCATTGGTGAGACCAGGCAGCCGATTAAATGCGCGTTTTTATCATAGGCTTTGGCGTGTTTAATAATCTGGTTATAGGCGTGCTTTACCTCTTTTTCGTTTTTCAGGTTCAGCATTACCCCGCCGGCATCACTTTTGTGTAAAATATCAGGGGATACTATTTTGAGTACAACGTCTCCACCCAGTTCTTTGGCTATTTTTACTGCTTCATCGGAATTTTTAGCGACCCGGTCTACCAGGGCCGGAGCTTTGTGCAGGTTGAGCAGTTCTTTGGCCTCATGTTCCAGAAAGGCTTTTCTTTTTTCTTCTTTTATATTATCAACAATAGCCTGTCCTTTGGGATTGGCTTTGGCTCCCCAGCTAAACACAAAATTTCGTTTTTTGTGCATACTGTTAAGATAATTTCCGTATTGACACAGGGCAGACATGCATTTACAGGCAATATCCAGGGAATCGTATACCGGGATATCATAATACCTGAGAAGTCTCAGGGAATGGGTGTTTACCGAATTGTACAGGCTCTGGAGAATAATCGGTTTATTCACTTTTTTCATTAATTTGCCCATCTGGTGCGCAGCGTCTTCTTCCATGAAAGTCAACTTTTCCGAAAAACGGATGCCATAGCCCCCAAAGAGCCCAACAATGAGCAGCCCGTCGACTTGTTCATCTTCAAGCAAAATTTTCGCGCAATCGGCAAAAATAGCGGGATTTGAATCCGTTCCCCCTGCCACATCTATTGGATTCTGGACCGAGGCGTTCGGCGGGAGGAGTTTTTTTAACTTTGCCTGGGTTTTATCATTTAATTGAGGAATTTCTATCCCATAGTCCGTAAGGATATCCGAGGCGATAGTTGCGTGTCCTCCTCCATCAGCAAGAATTGCCACGCGGTTCTCTTTAATCGGTTCAAGGTTGGCCAGGGTCTCTGCTACCGGGAAGAGCTCATCAGCGTTTTCAATGTTGATAATTCCCGCCCGGGCAAATGCTGTTCGCGCCACTTCGGAAATGCCGGCAAGAGCCCCGGTATGAGATCCTGCTGATTGTTTTCCTGTCTGGGATCGTCCGCTTTTGAGAAGAATAATCGGTTTTTCCGTTGTGGCCAGGTAGGCCTGTTGTAAAAATTTACGTCCTTCCCTGAGGCCTTCAACATACATTAAAATGGCCTTTGTTTTGGGATCATTTTTGAAAAATTCCAGGTATTCATGGAATTTAAGATCCGCTTCATTGCCCACTCCCACATAATAGGTAAACCCTTTCTGGCTTCGCAGTTTTGCTTCGGTAATAAGGTGCAGGGCGATATTACCACTCTGGGAGAGAAGGGCGATATCACCCTTTGGGACTCCCTCAAGACCCACAAGATTGAGATTATCATGTAAACTGATCATACCCGAAGTGTTGGGACCGATTAAGCGGATATGGTATTTTTCAGCTATTTCAACAATTTCGTTTTCGGCTGTTTTCCCTGAATCACCGGTTTCGCCGAATCCGCCGGCAATGATAACAGCCCCGGCTATGCCCTTCTGGCCGCATTCTTCCAGTAAGTGGGGGATTGTTTTGCTTGGTGTGGTAATAAGGGCAAGGTCTATGCGATCATGAACCTCCAGTACACTGGTATAGCATTTCAGACCCAGTATTTTCTCTATAGTCGGATTTATGGGATAGATATCCCCGTCAAATTTTGTTTCCAGCAGTGTTTTTATCGCCTGGTATCCCCGTTTTTTTTCGTCCAGAGAGGCTCCGATTATGGCAATGGATTCTGCATGAAATATTCTTTCCATTTGTGATTTTTCAGTAGTCATTGTTACCTTCCTTTATATTCCGGTTTTCTTTTTTCCATAAATGCTTTGATCCCTTCATGCCAGTCTTCTGTATCCATGCATGAGAGTATGGCGTCGGTTTCTAACTGTAATACGGTTTCAATATCCAGGGAACCTGAATTTTGTACCCGTTTTTTTGCCAGCTCCATTGATACCGGGGCCTTTCCTGCCAGTTCTTCCGCCAGGGCTCTGGCTGTGTCCCACAGTTTTTCCACTGGTTGGATGTCCAGGGCTATTCCCAGGCTTTTGGCTATTTCCGCGTCTATAATTTTCCCGGTGTAAATGAACTCTTTTGCTTTCATCATACCCACAATGTTGGGAAGATGAGAGGTTACCCCGCCGCCCACAAAGGTTCCCAGCCCTATTTCCGGGAAGGCAATAGTTGCTTTTTCCGCCATGAGAATAAAATCGCAATTAAATGCCATTTCCGCTCCCGCTCCCCGTGCCGCGCCGTTTACCGCGGCAATTACCGGTTTGGGAAATTCGTATATCATCCTGGTAACCCGGTGGGCCAGCATAATATATTCCCGTTTCTGAAGATGGGTCCGCTCTCCGGTTGAATGCTTTTTCAGGTCCGCACCCGCGCAGAACGCCTGCTTCTTTTTACCGTCTTTTTCCAATACGGAGCCGGTTATTACCAGGACCCGTATGTTTGGATCGCGGCCTGTTTCCGTTAGAACGGTCTCAAGTTCTTTATACATCTCTTCATTAACCGCATTCATCCGCTCCGGCCGGTTAAGCCTGATTATTCCAATATGGGAATCCTGCTCAAATAAAATTGTATTATAGGTCATATTTTTATCTCCGGGTTCGTAAACTCACAGGTTTAGCCTGTTTCATTTTCATATTAATAATTTAATATGAGTTGAGTTACAAGTCAAGATATTTCGCATACTGGTAAAGGTTCTGCCCGGGGGATTACCCGGAAAAGGACTGCAGCGCCTTTTCTTCGGATTCGAAGAGTTCGAAGAGGCCAACGAGGTCGGTAACCTGGAGGATCTCTTTGGTTATGTCATTCATTTCGCAGAGTTTCATCTGTTTTCTCGATTTTTTCAACTTTTTCATCATGGAAACCAGCATTCGTAATCCAGTACTGCTCATGTAGTGAACATCATTGAAGTTTAACAGTATATCGCTTTCCGATTCCTGGCGAAGAATTTCATTAATATTTCGTTCTATTTCAGGAGATGAATGAAGATCCAGCCGTCCCGATAAATATATGATTGTTATATTGTCTATTTTTTTGGTTTCAATTGCCATTGGTATCTCCTTATAGGAATAATACTATACATAGCTTTTTGATAACATAAAAACCATGATAAATCAAGAAAAAAGTTGTTTTTTGATGTTTTTTTTCCCTCCCCCAAGGGGAGTAGTTTAATTTAATTGGTGCGCTCGGAAATTAGTCCCTGCTTTCCTGACATTGTTATAAAACGAACGAAATGTATTCGGTAAAATGGGAGGGAAACATTATTTGTTGTGACAGTGACATCCTCGCGGGGGGCGCACCCCTCTTCAGAAGGTGAGGACTGTTTGAGCGAATGCGAGTTCCGCAGCCTTTTGAAGAGGGGTGCGCCCCCCGCGAGGGTGTCACTGTCACAACAGGCTGCACCCCGATTTCTGAGTACTCACCCCGAAAGTCCCGCACGAATGATAATTTTTTATTGATAAAATAACTTCCAATAATAGACTGACTCCCGGGGAAAAAACAGGAGATTCGTTAAATGAAGAGATTAAATATATTAAAAAAACTTGCTATTATAGCGCTATTTGCCCTGTTGGCCTGTATATCGCTTGCCGCAGCGATTTCGGCCCAGGGGGAAGCACAAAAAAAAGAGAAAAAGCTTACCATAATTCACACCAATGACCTGCACTCTCACCTGCTTGGTTTCGCGCCAAACATCGATTATACACCGGCAGCAACAGGTAATGATTCAACAGTTGGGGGATTTGCCCGTATTGCAACTGCTATAAAAGAGACAAAAAAGGCTCGTTCCAATCCCTGCCTGGTTCTGGATGGCGGTGATTTTTTAATGGGCTCACTCTTTCATATGATAAGCAGGGAATACGCCCTGGAGCTGCGGCTCATGAAAGATATGGGCTATGATGCTGTGGCCCTGGGAAATCATGAATTTGATCTCAAGCCCCATGGCCTGGCCCGCATCATACGATCGGGAAAGGAGAAAGGAAAAATACCGCAGCTTCTGCTTGCCAATATGGTTTTTGACAAAAAAAGCGATAAGGATGATACTCTTGAGCAGGTATTTTCTGAGGGACTCATCAAACCCTATATGATTCTCAAAAAAGAGGGACTCAAGATTGGGATTTTTGGACTCATGGGAAAGGAGGCAGCAGAGGTTGCGCCCTTTTCAAAACCCGTAACCTTTAGTGACCCGGTGAAAAAAGCTGCTGAAATAGTAGAGATCCTTCGAAGCAAAGAAAAGGCGGATATTATAATCTGTATTTCCCATTCGGGAATATGGAAGGAAAAATCAATCTCCGAGGATGAGATCCTGGCAAAGGAAGTGGGTGACATCGATGTCATTGTCAGTGCTCATACCCATTCGCTGCTAACGGAGCCCATTACTGTTGGAAAAACATCAATTGTACAGGCCGGGTATTCGGGCCAATATGTTGGGGTTCTTGATCTTGTTGTGGAAAACAAAAAGATCCGTGTTTCACAGTATAAGGCCGTAAAGATCGATGATTCCATCCCCGGGGACGCGGCAATCACGGGCAAGATAAACCTGTATAAATCGGCGATTAATATGAAGGTTTTGAAATTTCACGGGCTGGGTTTTGACACGCCCGTTGCGGAAACCGCTTTTGATCTTATTAAAACACGCTCCGAATCGAACCTGGGGAATTTCATTGCTGATTCTGTTATGTGGAACGCCAACAGGTACGTGTATGATCCGGCCGACCCGGAAACCAGGGTTGTGGTGGCGCTGGAGTCGCACGGAATAATCCGGGATTCCCTTATGAAGGGAAAAACCGGGAAGATCGCTGCTGCCGACCTTTTTCGATGCGTTCCCCTGGGGATTGGGGCTGATGACTCTCCGGGCTATCCCCTGGCAGCCGCGTATGTTTATGCCGGTGAAATAAAAGATATGCTGGAGGTGCTCACCACGGTGTCACCGGTTAAGGGCGACCAGTTTTTTCTCCAGGTTTCCGGGATCAAGTTTAAATATAATCCCAACCGGATGATGTTCGACCGGGTTACGGAAATTCGAATGGGGAATGAGAAAGACGGGTATACCCCGCTTGATTATTCAACAGCAAACAAAAAACTCTACCGTATGGCAGGGAATATTTACAATGCCGCTTTTTTTTCAATGATGGGCGGTTTTACCTATGACCTTTTAGCGGTTGTGCCGAAAGACCGGAATGGGAATCCAATTAAAAAAGTCTATGATCTTCGTATTGATGCTGATAAAGAAAAGCCCGGAGTCCAGGAACTAAAAGAGTGGGTTGGGGTGTTCGACTATATCCGCAGCTTTCGGGATACCAACGGCAATAAGCTGCCCGAAATGCCGGAGAAATACCGGGGAACAGATGGACGGATTGTTGTTGAGGCATCGTGGAACCCGGTCTCACTGCTCAAAAAGGGAACCTTTATTACCTGGGCCGTCTTTGGCGTCTTTTGCCTTGGAACCATACTCTTTTTGTTAATAGTACGATTTATTGTAAAAAAGATCAGGAAAAAGAGAAATTAGGCTGATTTTGTAGAATTCAGGACCAACTTGTAAGGATTACTTACAAGTTGGTCCCGGATCTCCGTATTAGAATAAACTGCTCACTCTGGCAGCCTCGTCTTTCGCTTCCTGAACCATCTTTTCAAGAAGGTCCGCGCAGCTCATAATATCGTAAATTCTTCCGATTGACTGGCCCATCATCATGGGAGCAACTTCAACATCACCGGTTTTCCACGCGTCCTTGCACCGGTCTCCGGTAATAAGGGGGACCAGGTCCTGGAGGGTGGCGCCTTTGGCTTCGGCTTCAAGGATTTCATCAACAATTTTATTTTTAATTGCCCGGCCCTGGAGCCCGATTGATTTACAAATAAGGGTTGTTTCGTTCTCCTGCCGCTTAACAACATCGTCTTTTATGTTCTGGTGTACCTGGCATTCGTTTGTGGCAATGAATCGAGACGCCATCATTACGCCCTCTGCGCCAAGGGAAAGAGCGGCAGACATTGATTTCCCGTCGGCGATGCCGCCAACCGCGACTACCGGGATCTTTACGGATTCGGCAATTTTCGGAGTAAGGACCATGGTGGTAACATCTTCATTAAGGGGGTGTCCGCCTTCTTCAATTCCTGCGGCATAAATGCCGTCGTATCCCACTTTTTCTGCGTGAAGGGCGTGGCGTAAGCAGCCAACCTTATGGAACATCTTTACTCCCGCCTTTTTAAGCATTTCAATGTATTCCATACCAAGCTTGTTCAAGGGCGTACCGGATACTTCAATACCGGCGACTTTTTCTTCGGCGCAAACAGTAAGGTTGTTTTTATGGTCGTCCATGGTAATATGGAAAGAGGGGAGTATGGTGATTCCTACCATAAAGGGCTTGTCCGTGAGTTTTTTTGTCTCGCGAATTGCTTCTCTCAGCTCATCGGGTGTTTTATAATTCCCGGCAGTAAGATTTCCCATGCCTCCGGCATTGGAAATCGCTGCTGTGAGAACGGGCTCACCCAGAAGATACATAGCCCCGCACATAACAGGGTACTTAATTCCAAACATTTCCGTAATTTGTGTTTTCATAGTGTTCCTCTTTGTTTAGTTTTTTATTAGTTATTCCCCCTGCCAGAGGCGGGGGACGCGGCGCTAACGCGCCGCGAAGAATTGGGGACGCGTCCCTCGCAGGGGACGCGTCCCTCGCAGGGGTCGCACCCCTCGCAGGGGTCGCACCCCTCGCAGGGGTCGCACCCCTCGCAGGGGTCGCACCCCTCGCAGGGGTCGCGTCCCCTCAAAACCCCTATTCTGGCGCGGCGTTAGCCGCGCCTCCCGGTTTTTTACCCGATTTTATAAGGGCCACATCAATAACATCTTTTCCAATCTCGTACATGGTACTGATAATAAATTTTTTATCGACATTATCAATCATTCCCGCGCAGATGAGGGAGGCTAATCCCTGGGCGAAAATGGCCATCCGTTCCAGAACCTCCTGCCGGTATTTGCCTGAGAGCTGTGACATGAGCTCATCCCTGTCCAGTTCTTTTGCCAGTGATTTGAGAAAGTTTTTTAGCATCTCCTTTGAATCATTGCTTTCAAGGAGCAGTGCTCTAAAAAGTTCTTTGTTGTCACGTGAGAAAAGACTCAGTCCCGTTCCCATGTTCAGGAAAACACTGCTGGTGTAAGGGCGCATTGAATACTCAAGCATTATTGCTTCTGCTTTGCTGAGGATCTCGGTTTTTAGGTCGTCCATTGAGCTGAAATAGGAATATACCGGGGCTGTTGAAGAATTGAGCTGATCCGCCACCTTGCGCGCGCTCAAGTCCTTAAAACCGCCTTTTTTTACTATTTCAAAGGCAGCAGATATAATATCTTCCCTGGTAAATACTGTTTTTGGCGGCATATTTAACCTTTTTGAATATTATTATTAAATAACAGGTGTAATATTACAACCGTTAGATAACAGGTGTTGTTTGTTGTCAACAAAAAATAGCCTTGTTTTAAAAAAACATAAAAATTATTGACGATAATAAGGTGTATGTGAAAATTGGTTATTATCATAAAAGTACTAATCTCTCGAACAATATTTGATTTTTTTTCAATAACTCCATAGAAAAAGATGCCGGGCTTGATTTTGCCGGAGAAGTGGGACAGCTTTTTATCTCAACAAAAAATGTCCAATTTTAGTCTAAAATGACACTACTCTGTAACAATATAAAAAAATGTGTAAAAATTTGTATATCGTAAGGAGAGCTGCATGACTAATTTAATTGACGAGTTAAAGAGAGGCCACATTGAAATTTCCGATACTTTTAACAGGATCAGGAAGCTTGGCATTGCTTCAGAGGAAAGCCGCGCGTTACTCATATCCGCACGAAGTGGTTTGCTTGCCCATCTAAAAAAAGAAGACGAGCAATTATACCCGGCTCTTAAAAAAGAAGCCGAAAATGACAGTAGTCTAAAACGGGTATTGGACACTTTCGCGAAAGATATGGAGGCTATCTCGCAAACAGTAATGGTATTTTTTGACAAATCCATACAGGGAGAGCCCGGACTTGAGTTTGCCAGGGAATTTGGACGGCTTTTCGCGGTTCTTTCACAAAGAATTGGACGGGAAGAGATGATAATCTACAAGAAGTATGAAGAAATAGAGCAGCGAAAATCTGCCAACAGGACTACTATCGCTCAAAATGCCCGGGACAGAAGAGCTATGTTAAACCGCCGTAAATAAATAATCCTCACTCAGAATAACCCCCTGTTCAGGGGGCCAACTGTGTTGCTGCTGCTGCAATAATCAGGCCGGTATTTTTTCCGTTCCCCTGCGGAATTCTTCTTCCAGTTCTCGTTCTCTAAAATCGGAATCAAGTGTTAAAAAATCGAAGATATAGGGATCTTTTAAAGTCTGTGTGGCTAAATTGGATTGTTCAGGAGGAAGTGTTTTATCAAAATTGGTCAGGGCTTTGCCCTTACGGGCAAAAGAATTGCTTTTTATCTGCATATCAAGAATATTTCTACTCCATCCGCTTTCCAATGTCTGTTGTATATACCAGAGTCTTTCTTCAAGGTCTTTAACTTTTTCAATCAGTAATATATTATGCCGCCAGGGGATTTGCGAAATTAATGAGGCTAATTTGGCCCCAGGCTGGGGCAATATTGGGTATTCTCTATAAAAAGCTATCATGCGTCTAATGTCGCGTTCTGAAAACCCTTTAATCTCGGGAAACTCGTTCTTGATGTCCCTGGCAAGTTTTGGAATAAATCCCGGGAATATTGGAATCCCGGGATCTTTATTGGAGTTTAGAGACTAATCTACTTTAACAGCGTTTTGCATAAGAGTATCATCAATTTTGATATTTAATTTTTTAGCAAGCGTTGTATTAACAAAAAGTCTTCCTTCTTTACTCTTTACAATTGGAATGCTCCTGGGGGAAGCCCCGTCAAAAATTTTCATAGCAGATTTTACCGACCATCTTCCATGTTCTTCCGGAATCTTAATCAAACCCATTACTGAATATTTCATCACCCACTCATTTGAAGTTCCTGTTGGGATCTTTGTATTGTTTAGCATCCATTCTTGCATATCATCATTATCCCATCCTTTTATACCCACCACATTTGATATTATAAGCATATCAACTTCATTCTGGATCTTGACGAATTCTTTTTTCCAATCAGCAACAGTTTTTACATATACTTCTTTTGATAATTTTATATTTAATTGCGTTTTGTAATTTTCAGCGCTTCTGCGATCGGAAATTACATCAGTTGAAATGAGCCCGATTTTGTCACCTTTCGCGTGGTCTCTCATATACCCGATAATTCCATTGATATACTCAACCTCAAGCATTCCCGTAACATTGTCAAAAGGAAACCCGTATACCGACGCGTCCCAGTTTACTCCGCAAAATACAAAGGGCAGCTTCGCGTTCTTAAAATGGGGCACAATCAAATATTTCGCTGCGTTGTCGTCGCAAACGATCACAATATCAGGTTTATATTCTTCTATTGCTTTTTTTGCCCTTAGCGCGGATTTCTTAATAAAGTCAACGGATGTGTTTCTTTTGCTGTCCATTTCAAATATTTCAAAGTCAATATCAGCAGCATCAGCCAAATCCTCTGCCCCTTTTACTATTCCGTCACTCCAGGCATACCCGTCATGATAGGAATTAACAAATAGAATTTTCTTTCCGGTGTACAACTTGCCTTTATAAGGCCTTTTGTTCCCTTTGGAACAGCTAAACATACCCAAAATAGCAATAAGAATGATGAGGGATATCATTTTTTTATTTTTCATAGTTCCACCCGTTGTTTGTATAGTTTGTCGAGCCCCTGAGAAGAGGCGCTGGATTCTCCTGCGGCATATAATCGGATATATTAAGTTAATTGTCAATTAAATTAAGTATTGAACCAGAGTAACTGAAATATCCAAATTTATGAATATTTTTCCTTGAGGATTCGTGCTATTTCTGAGGTTTCTCGTATATTTTTTCCTGTCGTTTGAATGATCAACCCAATTCCATTGTCTGTTTCTGTTAAAACAAGTTCAATTTTAACCGCATCCCAGAAGGGTTCTGAGAAAAAACCGATTCCCGCTGTTGCGTAAAGATAAGCTGCGGCAAGACCATAACATTGAACTTTTTCATCGTTTTTATTGAGATAGAAATTACTTTTCATATAGGTTGTTTCTTCTTCGGAGTCATCATCTATGAAAGGATACCGGTATAAACCTAAAAGTAATGTTTTTAATGTTCTAAATCGAGGTTCATTACAAAAATCTTGAAGAGTAAAATTTCCATACAAAATTATTTCACCAAAAATTTGATGAAAACGGATCCTTAAATACTTGCAAAAAAAGTTTAATTCTATTAATATTCTCTGTCTCATCTACCGCTAATGGCTGAACTGATAATTCGTTAAAAAGCAGATCCATAATTAAATTAACCTGAGTAGCATATTATTCCATTCATCAAGCAAATTTTCAGGATATTCACTTAACTCTCCACGCTTATCTATTTTTACATTGGTGATCCTGGTATATTGCTCTTCTTTTGTTGTGATTTTATCAAAGTAAGAAATACAGACCTTTTCTTTATCAATCAATGATTCTTTAACCGCTACACGAATACCGTTAATAATTTTATCTTTATAAGAGGTAAGCAAAGAAACGACAATCGGCAACACATAGGATAAGCCATATCCTACATTTTGAGGTTTATAAGGGGCGGTCTTTCCATTCTCCATTTCAAATTGGTAGTTCAATAAAATTTTATCAATATGAGGAACCTCTGTAATATTAATTTTCACTCCGGGAGAAATTTCACTCATCCAGCCGTTTACCTGGTTGATTAATGTTAAATTTTCTATTTTTTCATGCATTCACCCTTCATGGATAAAGAAGGGCTTTGTTTTATCAACAACAGAACCTGGATAAGGGAGCTTTTTCCCATACCATTTAAACCCACTAAAAGGTTTAAATTTTGAGTGGTAAGTTTGATATCTTTTAATGATTTAAAATTCTTTATTCCAATATTTTCAATCATGACAATATCCCTTCCAGTAAGTTCTTAATTGCCTCAAATCGATAAATAACTCGTTGTTTATCTCCGGTGGATGAGGTGATCGCATCCCAAAAAGGGGCATCATCTTGTATAAGGGTAAGAAAATTTTTAAAAACTTTTTCTTTTTTCTCATTAATAATTTTTCGTTCATTTTCATTCAATTTCGCGAGATTTACTGCCCAGGTATCAAATAAAGCTTTGTTAATGGGTTTTCGTCTATCAGGATACTTGTCGACTTTTCTGAATGCCCAACTCCTAAAAATGTTGTTTGCCAGTTTCATGGATACAGTAAAATTTTTTTTAATCTCTGCCAGTTCTTGTTCACTCAAAGAAGATATTTGCGCCATGGAATTATTCAGGAAAGAATCCAGGTCAGGTGTATAGGATGCGGGATCAGTAATATAAAAAGCAAGAAACCGGGTTACAAATTCCCGGTCTAACATCCGTGAAGTTTTTATTTTATGTCCGGTTGCTTCCTTAAATTCTTTGATTTCAGCAAGTTCAGCAATAAATTTTGCCGGAGTCCCCTGATTAAGAGCATGCCGTATTTCCTGGGGTTCCAATACCAGCCCACCGGTATTGATACGTTTGAATATATTATATTTTACTTTTGCGGGGGTTCCCGGTTTTATGAGGTAAGCAGTTATTTGTGTCTCGTTAATTTCTCGTTGCAGCGTACGGGATAATTCATCATAATTTTTTCCTTCTAATTATAATTAACCAGGCACTCTGTTTCTCCGCCAATGGTGGACAGGGTATATATATTCATGCTTAAATTGGGATCACTGCTGTACTGGGTACTGTAGGCTGCCAGCTTTGGGCTTATTGCCTGGAAGGATTTATCTTTTTCTCTGTTGTTATCGTCGATATCAACATATTCAAATTGCTGCCGGTCGTAGCGTATGCCGCCGGTAATTTCCAGGAGATTAAAAAGCCTGCCCGATACTACCTGGCCATATATTGTCCCGAGCCTCCGGTGAGGAAGTCGAATATTCGTATACCTTTATTCCCTATGCGGGTACCAAACTCCATAGAACCATTAAGGTCTTTTCCCTCTTTGGTTACGATAGAAATTATACCGTTCATGGCATAGGATCCGTACAGGGCCGAGCCCGGGCCTCGAACCACTTCCAGCCTTCAAACATTCCCCTGGCTGCGATGGTTCTCCGGTCATAATCCTGGCATTGGGTAAACCCGGGCATATGATACATGATATCGTTGATGCTGGTCCAGCCGTATTGCCGGATGTCTTTATCGGTAATAACCGAAATAATTGCCGGAGATTCATATATTTTTTTTCCGATCTTTGAGGCGGCAATCACTTCAATGTCCATCAGTTCTGCGAGTGAGTAATTTTTCCATTTTCCAATGTCATCGGGGATTTCTTGTGCCGATGCTAACGAAAAAACCATTAAAAGGACTGCTGTTAAGATACTATAAATTATGATGTTACAAGCTTTCAAGTTCCAGGTCCAGCAAGTCGCTAAAATTTTTGTTTAACGCTGTATAAATATCATCAATTTCATTCGCGTAAATTAGCCGGTCTTCATAATTTTTTAAATCTTTGAGATATCCGTCATGAACAGAGTAGACCGCAATATCTTCAAAGGGGATCATCTGGTTTTGGGGTACTATATTAAAGAGTTTTTTTAATAAGATGTCTTTTTTTTCCTCTTCGATTTCTTCTTTGTTGCCTTTAATCGAAAGGTACGAGTTATGGGCCTGGATTGAGTTATTGAACGCGGTTAAAATAAAAAGGCCATGGGTTGTGATGAAGAATTTTCGCGAGCCTTTATTGATATTATATATGAGGCTTACCAGTTCTACAATAGCTTTTTGCGATGCGGGAAAAAGATGCGCTTCCGGTTCTTCTATCAAAAAATAGTGGGGAAAGTTTTTGTATAATAAACCAAATACCGTTACCAGGACCGACATGGGCAGTACTTCCTGCTGGCCTGATGAGGAATTTGAAAGATTGATCTTCTTATTCTCATAGTAGATCCGGTCCAGGTTTTTTTCATACCGGTATTCTCCCCGCAAAAATTCCTGAATGTATTTATTCGCATCGGCAAAGCTCGTTTTATCGATAATTGGCAGATGATGATAAAAGCTTTTTACCTGTTCGTAGCTTGTTCCGAATTTCTCCAGGAAATAATAGATGGTGGTGTCGTGGGATAAAAATGACCACATTTTTTTTTCCATTGTTGAGAAAAAGGCTCTTCCCGCGGGTATAAATATCGCTCGTTCTATGTATTCAGTGTTTTCTTCTTCCGTGCAAAAAAGCGCGCAGATTTCATTTTCCAGCTGGAAATTAAGAGATTCTTGCTCTTTTCCTTCACAATTCTCGAATTTGGCCGAATATGTTTCTTTTAATGAACTGTAGAGCTCTCCTGCTTCATCGGAATATTCCATGGTTAGTGCGGTGCTCTGGTCCAGGATCTTTGAGTATATGCATATACTCTGAGAATTATAAAAATACTCGATCCGGAATTCCGTCCCTTCCCAGGTATAGGGAGGGAAAATGGTGCTGAATTTTGTGGTAATACTGGCGTCGAACTTCCATTTATCGTCACCACGGGCTATTGATTTGTGGAAGTCCTGTGTAAAATCTTTAAAAAAATATAACAGCTTGGCAAGTAAACTTTTGCCTTCTCCCTGGTGGCCGATTATTATGGTTATGTTTGCCACGGTTATTGAAATATCTTTGAGGGTTAGAAAGTTGTGTATTGTAATTTTTTGCATGTTCTGTTTCCTGTTTTTGTATACCCCTTACAGGATATACAATTTTGGGCAGGATTGCAAGTAATAAATTTTGCGGAAGGGGCTGTATCAAGTTCCGGGTGTTATTTTACTTTAACTTCGCAATTTTTGGTGATAGTAACTTCTAATTTTGGGCCTTTAACAATAAGCTGAGCATTATATTTTTTCTTAAATAGTAATATTTCTTTTTGTATTTCCGGTGAAGAGAGTGGGGAACGTTGAGGAACAACACCCTGTTTTTTCAAGAATCAGAAGAGCATCGCATTGAGTCCCTTCGAACTTAAGGCACCCGTCGACCCGAATATTCAATATTGTTTCCCGTTCTTTGTTTTGTACAATAAGCTGCGACTTGTTCTCTTTAACGACAATAATTTTATTGTCATTGGGGGCAAGGCAGGAACCGAATTTGCTGTACACTACTGGTCTCCGAATTGCAGGTTTACCAGGCTGGAGAAGTTCCTGTTAAGCTCGTTAGATATTTCATCTATTTCATTTGCGTCAATGAGCCTGTTTTCGTGGTCTTTGATGTTTTTCAGACGGCCGTTGGTGAGTGAGAATACTGCAATATCCTCAAAAGGGAGCAGTTGTTTTTCCGGGATTATTTTGAAAAGACTCTTTAATGGAGCTTTTTCATTGTTAGCTTCACTTTCTTTGATGGAAAGATAGGTGTTGTGAGCCTGGATTAGGTTGTTGAATGATGTTAAAATATAGGGGCTGTGGGTTGTTATGAAGTACCCTTTTGAGCCGTTGTTTATGTTATAAATAAAGCTTATAAGGTCAACAATAGCCTTTTGTGAGGCAGGGAAGAGGTGAGCTTCGGGCTCTTCGATGAAGAAGAAGCCCTGGGATTCGGGTGATCTGAATCCCAGTTCTGCGATTACGATTGCCATTGGTAAAGATTCCTGCTGGCCAGATGATGCTTTTGCAAGATTTATTTTTTGGTCATCGGAGTATATCCAATCAGTATTTTTCTCACGATGATATTCTCCTCGTATTATTTCTTTTATTATATTATTTGCATAAAAAACTTTTGCATCATGAAAGGTCTTATCGGCATACCAAATCGCGTGTAAATATGAAGTTTTGCGGTCTTTTACGATTAAACCAGAGGGACGTTTTAAGCGTTCATAAGTTGAACCGAATTCTTTTAAAAAATAATCGATTTCGATATCGTCCGATAAAAATGACCATATATTATGTTGAAGTGTTGAGAAAAAAGATCTGCCGGCAGGGATGAAAAAAACACTTTCGATGTTTTGAGCATCATTACTTCTACGGAATAATTTGCTGACTTCATTTATAAGAAAAGTGTTAAGTGTTGTTACAGAAGACTGTGTGGCAATAGACTGAGAAAATTCAGTTTTTATTGCTTTAAATGATTTAACGATCTCTTCTGAATATTCTATATTGAGTTTTATTTTGTTTTTTAAGATTTTTGAACAAATTTTTATCTTGAGCGAATTATAGTAATACTCTATCTCGAATTCCTGGTTCTCCCAGGTATAAGCCGGAAATATGGTAGTAAACTTTTCCAGGATCTTTTTGTCGAGTTCTGCCTTGCTGTTTTCCTGCATTATTGCTTCAGCAAAATCCTGTACAAACGATTTGAAGAAATAGACCAGCTTGGCCATCAGGCTTTTTCCCTCTGCCTGGGCTCCAATAATAATATTGATCTTAGACACATCAAGGCTGATATTTTTCAGCGTTAAAAAAAGTTTTTAATAACCAGTTTTTGCATATTTTACCTGTTTTTTTAATAATAATAGCAACAATAAATACGTTTTGGAATAAAAGCAAGTAATAAATTTATATCCCCAGGGCCTCTTCTATCTCAGGAGCAAAATTTCCCGAAGCAACAGCGGCAACGGGCCCGGTCATAAAAATATCATCACCCTTGAATTCTATTTCCAGCAGGCCGCCCGGCATATAAACCGTAACCGCGTCATCCACAAGTCCCAGCTTGCGCGCGGCGCTTGCGGCCGCGCAGCTGCTGCTGCCCGAGGCAAGAGTATATCCCGCGCCCCGTTCCCAGATTTCGATGGCGATATTTTTCCGGTCAATAACGCGCATGAGCTGCATGTTGATCCTGTTGGGGAAGAGGGGATGGTTCTCAACTAAGGGGCCAAGTTTTCGGGCCAGTTCTTCGGAAATGGCGTCCAGGGGAATAACAGAGTGAGGATTTCCAACTGAAAGACAGGTCATAGAGTAGGAGTCTTTGCCGATTGTTACCGCTTCGCCGATAACTTCTCTGGGTTCTCCGTTTACCGGGATCTCAGGGCTGGTAAAAACGGCCTGTCCCATGGCAACCCGAATAAGAGAGGCATTGTCTTCTAAAATTTCTACCGCAACGGTGCCGCCGGCAGTAACAAGGGAGAAGCGGCGGCCTTTGACGTATCCGGCCTCAACCAGGTATCGAGAAAATATTCGAATACCGTTCCCGCTTTTTTCAGCCTCGCTGCCGTCGGGATTAAATATTTTTAAAGAGATTTTATTATCCCGGAAAAGAGGTCCCAGGAGAATTCCGTCGGAACCAATACCCAGGTTGCGATGGCAGATTAATTGAATCCGTTCCGGCGTAAGGTCAACCCCGTTTTTCGCGGGATCAATTACGATATAATCATTCCCCAGCCCATGATATTTATAAAAATCCATTTACAGTGTCCCCCCTGTATATCTTCTTTGAAAGCGAGGTTACGAACCTCGCATACCCCGTTCCGGAGCCGGACCTTATCTCTTGAACTGTCCATGCTGTATATAATAATAGACTTCTTCCAGTACTTCATCTCCCTTCATAATATAGGGGTGGCTTCTTTCGACAATTAAAAAGTCTTTCATGTTTTTTACTCCGGCCCTGTTAACCGCGACTTTGCCGTCGTCGGTACCGGGGATAATAAACAGGGAATTGATCCAGTTGATGCTAATATTTCCGGCAATTACACCCAGGTCGAAATTAACAGGACCCAGGCGCTGGGGAATACTGTTTTTCCCGGTACCAAGTTCGGTAATGGCAGGGCCAAGAACCCATCTCATGGGAGTTTGTGCCATAACATCGGACATCTCACTGCCCTGGTTCGGCGGTGCAAGCATAACAACCCGTCCGGTGTTTATGGAATTGTTGTATTTGAGATAGTAACGGACAATAATTCCTCCCAGGGAATGGGTAACAAAATGGATCTTCTTTTCCGGATCAGTGCAATACGCCTCCAGGTTTTTTGCCAGGAACGTGTTTGCCAGGTAGTGAATATTGTTCTCACTGGAGGGATAATCAAGGTTGATAGCTGCAAACCCCATCTCATGAAGATAGCGGGCAAGTTTCTCCATAGAGTCCGCGCTTCTGCTTAATCCATGAAGGAGCACCACATAATCACCCGAATTCGGCCGCACCGTAGTTTCCGAAGAACAGCAGAGAAAAAAAAGAGGTATAATAATTAATAATTTTTTCATATCCAAAAAACCTTGAACCCCTGTGCTGAGCGGAGCCGAAGCATTGAACCTTTTTCCTGTCTCATATATATCGTTTTACAAACTCACGAAGCGTTTGCCGAAGTATTTCTCTAAAAACCGGTTCTTTTTCATATGAGTATATATCAAACAAATGGATGATACTTTTCCGGTCATTGATCCTTTTAAGAGAATAGAGCGCTGCGGAACGAACATACCGGACCTTTTCATGTTGAATTACCGAAAGAAGCTTTGATATGGTATACGATGTTTGATAAGAGCCCAGAGAATTGCATATTTCAGCCCGGACCCGGTAATCGGGATCTTTTAAACCTTTAACAAGGATATCAACAGACCGGGCTTCATGGGCTATTCCCAGGAGATAGGCAGCTTTAATTCTCAGGCGAAAATGTTTGTCCGAGAGCAGGATATGGGAAGGGCCGTTCAATGTGCCTGTTTTTCTAAAGGATATTAAGGTGTCAAGTACCAGGTCTTTAATCTCATTATCCCGCTCCGAAAGAAGGTGATTTGAAAGAGAATAGAGCGAGCCCGGATTCTTTAATTTAAATAACGAATTAACCGTTTCATACCTGATATTCCTGTCCCTGTCATTGAGAATATTGATCAACAGGTAGTGTGAACTTTTGTCGTGAAAATCACCAAGTATTCTGATGGAACTAATCCGGACTTCACTATTTCTGTCGTTCTGGGCCATGTTCCGGACCAGGTGAAGAGATTCTTTTAGCTGGTTTTGGGCCAGGCAGCCCAGAGTATAAATTCTTACTGATTTATTGGAATCTTTGAGTAATTCGGTCAATGTCGCGTAAAACCTGGTGTCGTAGAGATGATTCATTGCTTCAATCGAATATATCCGGTGAACAGGATTGGAGCTTGCGGCCAGACCGAGTATAGAGGGGTACATTCTGTCGTCCCCGTTTTTTTCCAGTGCAACAGCAGCACTTTTACGCACTGTTTGATAGGGAGACTGAAGCTGTCCCGTAAGGGCAGGGACAATTCGGATATCGTTAACTGAACCAATATATTCAATAATTTGTTTCCGCATTATAGAAGAATCACTTTTTTTGAGAATTGTGAGCCAGTGGGGAAGAATATTTTTTCTGGGATATAATTTTAGCGCTTTTAGCGCGGTATTCAGATAAATCTGTTCATCCTCTTCCAGGAGGATCTCAACCAGTTCCGGAAGAAACTCTGTTGGCTGTTTCTTCGAAATATAGGATAAAGAGAAATTAATCTCTTCCTGTTTGTCACTTTCAAGACCCGATAGTGCTTTTTCAGCAGCGGTCTCTTTGGCAATCAAAGAACCGGCAGAGAAGAGGAAGAGTATTACAGTATATATAAAAAAAAAGCTCTGTTTTTGGATAAATTTCATTATATTCCATGTTCCGGGTACTTCCCGGATGCTAAAAAACCCGGAAGTTCCGGGTTTTTTAGCTATTATTCATCTATTTATTTATTTTTCGATTTTTTTTATTGAAAAGAACCTTCAAGATAATAATCGGTTATGGAATCGACAACCGGTTTGTCCAGAACATCCAGTTCTTTTTTGTCATATTCATATACCAGCATCATAATTCCGCCAACAAGCATTGAAGAGCTTATTTTGGAATCAACTTCGGGCTTGTATATTCCCCGGGTTTTGATAGTATCAATCTCTCTGGATATGATATATGCTATTTTCATAACCGAGGCATTAACCTTATCTATCATTTCTTTGTCAATACCGGGAATTTCTCTGAAAATGAGCTTAATGACTATTGGTTCTTCAACCAGGGTGCTCATAACAGAAGAGACTCTTTTTTTTATCGCTTCAACCACGTCCTCTCTCTTTGGACCGGAGTCAAGAAATTCTCTGAGATCATCCTGATCAAGAATATCTTCAACCTGATCTATAACAGAGTCAAGTATTGCGTATAATATTTCTTTTTTATTGCTAAAATACTGGTAAACGGTTCCTCTGGCTATATTCAGTTTTTCGCATACCTGCCCAATATGTGTACTTTGAAAACCTTTTTCAATGAACATCTCTTTGGCAGTATTTATTATTTGTTGCTTCCTTCGTTCTCCCTTAGGCGGCATTACCTTTACCTCGTTTTGAAAATCTTTTGCTTTGTCAGGAAACTTTTTTTATGCTCTTTAACTCTTCTTTCAAAGGGATAAGAGCCTCTTTTAGTTCCTTCGTTATTTTGTCTGCTCTATCTTGTAGTTCTTTACTCATTATAATACTCTGCTCTCTGGTTTTTTCTGTCAATACTTAAAAAGTGTAATGTTTAAGTATTAGCTAATAATAATGATATAACTATTATCGAACTTTTTATAAATCTTCTTAAATGAAAGAAGTATATTACTGCTGTATAAAACCATAGAGTTGATAAAAAAGCAATACAAAAATTTTAAAATGTAAAAAGAATTTATATGTACAAAAGAGTTTTATCACTTCTCTACACAAATTCCCCCTTAAGTTATTATAATAATTTGGATAAGATTAAGAGAGACTGGAAGAGGGTCAAGGATTTTTCCCGTAATTACTTCAGAATTTTTAACTCTCCATAAATTGGGATTAAAATTATTTTCCTATTATCATTTTTATTGAGATTATAAAGAGAAGAACCCCAAATATCCTTCTGAGAAGAGCCTCATCCAGGTGCATTACCACTTTTGCCCCTAAAAATCCTCCCAGAACAAATCCAAGAGCCACAAGACCTGCTACAGACAGGTTTACATATCCATTTTGATAGTACACATATGCGGCAAGAAGCCCGATTGGAGGAACCATGGCTGCGAGAGTTGTTCCCTGGGCCTCTTGCTGAGTAAATTTAAAAAAGAAGGCAAGAGCAGGGATTATAACAATTCCGCCTCCAATTCCAATAAATCCGCTTAACATACCGGCACATAAACCGATTGCCAGGGCAATAATATTCATTTGATTAAACATAAAACCTCCATAATGAGACCGGAACTGCCTTTTATTAGTTGATTAAATATCTGATTATCAATAAATTGTCAAGAAGAGAATATGTGTTAATATAAAATTGATTAGTACAAAAATGCTGCTGCCGCAGCGGAAAAATACGGGAAAAATAATGGATCAGTATTTTGAACAGGTAATAAATAAGGCTAAATCAGTAATTAATGGTCTGGGGTGCGAGTTCGCGGAAATCCGGCTTACCTCGGCAATCGGAACCTATATTACGCTTTCCGGTAAGGAAACCGACTCTTTTTCTTCAGGTGAATCACTTGGCGGCTCTGTGAGGGTCCTTAAAAACGGTGCCTGGGGCTTTGTAACTTTTAATAATCTTGATGATGTTGATACATTTGCCCTCCGGGCTGTGGACATCGCCTCCCGTCTAAAAGTAAAAGAACCGTCAAAAGTTGTATTGGCCGGCGCGGTAAAAAAGCAATTTAAAACTGAAATGAAGCGGGATTTTCGTACGGTTCCCATTGAAGAAAAGTTTCAGCTCATCAAAGGATATAATAATATCCTGGAATCACCGGAGTCTGTCCAGACGACCAGGGCCACATATCGTGATTTTCATACTTTTTATTCCTATTTAAACAGCGAAGGTTCGGATATCCTGTACGACCGGTCCTATTGCGGTATTTCCCTGGCATCTGTCGCGAAAGACGGACCCGTGATCCAGCCTTTTAGCAGCTCTTTTGCCGGCTATGGCGGATTTGAACTTACTCAAAACAGGGAGCCCCTGGCTGAAGACGTGGTCAAAACCGCTGTTGATCTTCTTAAAGCCGAATCCGTGGGCGGCGGTACCCACCGGGTTGTGGCAGATCCCAAACTTTCGGGTGTTTTTATTCACGAAGCCTTTGGCCATCTTTCAGAGGCCGATTTTGTTCATGAGAACGAACAAATGAAAGAGCTGATGATCCTGGGTAAGGAGTTTGGTCCTGCGGAACTTAATGTTGTTGATGACGGCAATGTGGAAGGACTTTCCGGGTTTATTCCCTGTGATGACGAAGGAGTTGTCCCTGAAAAAACCTGGCTTATTAAAAACGGGATTCTTTCGGGCAGGCTTCACTCCAGGGAAACTGCCGCCAAAATGGACGAAGAGCTAACGGGCAACGGAAGAGCGCTGAACGCCATGCGGCAGCCCATTGTTCGAATGTCCAATACCTACATTGAAAACGGGAAGCACAGTACAGGTGAGATATTTGACGAACTGGAAGACGGGATCTATGCCGTTGATGTTATTGGCGGACAAACGAACCTGGAGATGTTTACCTTTACTTCGGGCTATGGCTTTGAAATAAAGAACGGGAAACGGGGAAAGATGTTTAAAGATATTGTTCTTTCGGGCAATGTTTTTACTACCCTCAAAAATATTGAAATGATCGGTAATGACAGGCAGATGTTTGGCGGCCTTGGCGGATGCGGCAAAGGCGGACAAAGCCCGCTTCCTGTTTCATTCGGCGGCCCCCATATGCTTATTAAAGATGTTCTTATTGGCGGGAAACAGTAGGGGGGAGGTGATCGGTGGCCCTTTGGGCCGGGTTATCGGTAATCGGGTAGTGTTTGCAGGAAACTAATTAACAGGTATATATAATGCAGAATAATAGATCAAGCGAATCAATAGACGAAATAATTGAAAAAGTTAAGAAGAAAATTCCTGCCAATGCACGGTGGTTTGACCTTATTGAAGTTAAGGGGGGGAATACTCCCATATCGTTCGCGAATAACAGGATCCACTCCATCAATGAGAAAGAAAACCGGGGATACGGGGTGCGGATTAACCTGGACGGGAAAACCGGTTTCTCTTTTACCAATGACGTGAGGAAGATCGAAGAGACCGTAGCCCGGGCGGTGAGCTTTGCGCCCTATGGCGATGATGAGAATTTTGACCTTCCTTCTGCCGTTTCCGGTGATTTTGAGCCCTATGACCCCTCAGTTGAAGCTTTTGATGTTGATAAAGAGATTGAGCAGGGGGAACGTATTATTGAATCCGTTGTTTCCCACTTCCCCGGAATTAACGTTAGTTTTGGCGTAAACAAATCAATAGGAAATACCCGCCTGGTAAACTCAAACGGGCTGGATAAATCATATAAAAGTTCCTATTATGTTGCGTCTCTTTCTGCCACCTATCTAATGGAAGATGGTTCCAAAATTGATGTGTGGGAAAGCAAGTCTTCTGTTGCAACCGTTGAAATTTTCGAAATGAAAGACAGGATCATTCAAAAGATTGAGCAGGCCCTGGTTGTAAAAAAACAGGAAAGCGGGAAGCTGCCTGTTCTTGTATCCCCCAGAGCCACGGCCCGGCTTCTTGATATTGCCGTTTCCGGCTTGAATGCCAGGTCTGTATATAAAGGTATATCACCCTTTGTTGGTAAAATGGGGGAGCAGTTCTTTAATGAAAAATTAAGTCTTATTGATAACCCCTTAATAAAAGAATCTCCCTACAGTTTTCCTTTTGATGATGAAGGAGTTCAGGCCAGGGAAAAGTTTCTAATCGAAAAAGGTTCTATTGCCAATTTTATTACCGATCTGAAACATGCTGAAAAACTGAACATTGAGCCCCTGGGAAACGCCTCCCGGGGATATGCCACGCTTCCGGGCCCCTCTTTTAGCAATGTTGTTGTTGAAAAAGGTGATACCGCGTATGCCGATATTCTGAAGAATATAAAACGGGGTATCCTGGTTGAAGGGTTTATTGGCCTTGGCCAGTCAAATACTCTTACCGGTGATTTTTCCGCCAGCCTGGACCTGGCCTTTCTTATTGAAAATGGCAAAATTACCGGCCGCGTTAAGGATTGTATGATAAGCGATAACCTGTTCACTCTCCTCAAAGAAGACATAGTTCTCAGTTCGGAAAGAGAACTCCACGGATCTTCTTTACTGCCGTTTATGTTTTTACCCGGGGTTAATTATACAGGGTGAGGGGAAGGTAATCGGTCGCCCCGGGCCGGGTAATCGGTGATCGGTCAAAGAACATAATATACCGGCGAACCCTGACCCTGGTTTCTTAAGAGTGCGGACCCTGCGAAGCAGGGAAAAAATAGATTAGAAACTAAATAGTACGTCATATATAAGGTATATGAACCCGGAATGTAACCTATGGCCGGAGCAATACCTCCGCAGATGTTCGGAACTCGCTCCGCTCAAACA
>JAAENB010000419.1 GCA_024224995.1 bacterium
AGGGTTTCCGGACTATCTATCTTTTGCCTGTTAACTCCCTTGATTATGTCCCCTCTCCGGAATCCTATCTTGTAAAATATATTATGGGGCCTTACCCTGATGAGCTGGTATCCTTCTATCTTGCCGTCCTTGCGGTATGGCCCGGCCCGGAATCCCCACATGCCCTTGTCTATATTGCTCAATTCTTTCCGCGTAACTTCCGTCTTGTTGATATTTTGCGATTTTCGCTCCCCTGGTAAACTTGATCCGCCCGATACTGCATCATCCTTTATATTAACTTCAAAGGTTATGGATTCCCCGCCCCGTTCCACATCGATTATTAATTTTGATTTACCTATAATGGTTTCCCATATTCTCGCGAGGGTTTCCGCACTATCTATCTTTTGCCCGTCAACTCCCTTCACTATGTCCCCGCTCCGGAATCCCAGCATATACAATATATTATAGGACTTTACCCTGATGAGCCGGCATCCTTCTATCCTGCCGTTCTTGCGGTATGGCCCGGCCCGGAGTCCCCGCATGCCATTGTCCATATTGTTAAACTTCTGCTGAATTTCATCCTTGCTGATATTTATCGATATTCGCTCCACAGGAGATGAAAACAAAGGGGCGCAAAGAAAAATGAAACATATGATAGGAACGATATATTTTTTCATGAAACCTCATTATACAAATATGTATTCAATAAGAAGGTAAATCTTCGAAGGAATTGTCAACGAAAAAATAGAGCCCAAACAAGAAGGGATATTGCAATGCCAGCAAATTCAATGAGTTAATTGGTCTCCTTGCCTCACCACACTCAGGAACAATGATAGAGGTGCCTTTCCCAGGTTATAAATTTGCGGTTTTTCTCCCTGAGGCTCCCCATGAGGCTGCTCGACTGCCTTGTTCAGTTTTGATAAAAATATCTGCTGCCCTCGATAGACCACTGCCAGAAAAATATCGTTTTTATCTTTAAAAATAAGACCTCTTCTTATTCTATCATACATAATTATCATGCAAATGACTTGACTTTCTCGGGATTGACTGTAATTTTAATAAAAATTAATGATAACTTAAACAATAGGAGGAAAATCGTATGAAATTTCCCACAAAAATTCTCACAGCCCTGTTTATCCTGGGATTCGCTACCATATTACTGGCGGCAGCTCTCGTAGAACCGCTCAAGCCAAGAGAGATTGGATTGGGAGTGGTCCACTTAAAAGCCGGACAACTAATCCGGTCGGCAGCGCCTCCTGACCTGGACTATGAAAGACCATTATTTTTTCGAAGCGCATCAATGTCGGAACCATTTTCTTCATACTGTAAACCAGGGTACAGAAAATACACATTCAAAACGAAAAGAGCTCTTAATCTCGTGGTAAAACCGGGATTCTATGACACTGTTATCGGCAAAAACGAATTCGTGGCTCATCCTGACAATAATTCAGCTGAAAGTAAACAGTTTATCTGGAGATGGGCCGCCGGTAGTGCCAAACTTGCGAATGTTGCCCCCAAAGCGATCCTGGTTAATTACCCGTTTTCCGGATTTATACTGGAAAAAAAAGCAAAGCTTGATGATGGAAAAGTGAGAGTTCTGCTCAGGACAGAAGCGGAGGCAATTCTTGCTGATGTAAAAAAGCAATGTGACGATAAGAATAGTGAGGTCAGTAGAAAATACCGATTTTTATGTGGCGCCAGGGGGGATTTCACCAAGCTGAATCCCGTGTCATACGCAGCTCCTCTCATATTTGGAGTTGATGGAATTGATGGTTGGGTATCAACCGATTTTCCGGATATTGTACTCTTTGGTCGGCCCGATGGCCTTGATAAATATTCACAAAAAAGCTGGGAGAATCTCGTCACCTTAGTATCATCTCCCCCTTGTCCTGACCAGTAAAATGGGCAACTATAC
>JAAENB010000420.1 GCA_024224995.1 bacterium
AAACCCCACACAATCACGAATTTCTGCAATCCACCGGAATCCCTTGCAGCAAAAAAATATTTATCACGATAATTATCGGCAAAAAGGGGATCTTCCGTGAGGGTGGACTGCATGAGCAGGATATCAAGATATTCCCGGATGGCGTACGCAATGATAGCGGAGACGGACATTTTGTTGAACTTCCGTAGATCGTGCCAGGTCTCGTAGACCTGGGGCGGGAGCCAAACGTGCATTCTGCGCCCGGGTTCACCGTCACGAAGCTGGTTAGAGACCCGGAAAAACATATTGATCTCCAATTTTTTCTCATCCGAAACGCGTCTCATGAGCATGATAATAACTTTATTACGGGACAGGCCCATTTGCACAGCAGCGATCTCAAGCTTAGCCAATAGACCGTCTTTAATGTAGATAGTTGTGTCGATATCCATGTTGCCTCCGTTTTTTTTCTCTATACTATTAATTCGAATGGGAAGGCGTTATCGTTCGAAAAAAACTTTGTTTTTTAGTGATTTTTTGAAAAAAAGTAAATTTTTGAGAAAACAGGAAAAATCTTTGTGTATTTGCCGTTTATTGACTATGTAAACTTGAGCGTAATAAATGCTTGCAATTATTGGTCCGTTCTGAAAGTGTTAAGTTTTTATATCGAGAAGGGGGAGAGAACTGTAAAAAATGAGAAATATAATTCTGGGATTAATAATAATACTGAGTTCAACAATAGCGAACGCGGCCGGAGAAAGTGAAAATTTAACCGCAACGATCATTGGATCGGGATCACCACATTATAGCGTTAAAAGAGCAAGTGCCAGTGTATTGATCTCAAGGGGCAGCACAAAAATTTTAGTTGATATGGGAAATGGAACTCAGGGGAATCTTCATAAGTTGAGAGTAAGAACCCGGGATATGTCCGCGCTGCTTTTCACGCATCATCACCTGGATCATAACGAGGAATTTGTTCCCCTGTTTATCCGTTCTTTATTGGGAGAGCGCAATTTTTCAATTGTTGGACCACCCGGAACAGTAACATTTACAGAGACAAACCTGAAGTTGTACGCGGAAGATATTTCCTACCGCTTGGGCAAATCACGGAGAACTCTCGCGGAGAGAAAAGATTCGTTCACTGTACGGGATATCAAGGGAGGAGAATCGTTTGATATTGAAGGGATACATATCTCGACGATTAAAGTACCTCATACGATCCATACAATTGCGTACCGGTTTGATTATAAAGGAGAGTCAATTGTAATAACCGGAGATTTGACTTACACAAAAGATCTGCCAAAACTGGCTATGGGCGCCGATTTTATGATCATCGATTCCGGCGGTATGATTATAAAACGTAATAGACGTAATAGAAGTAATAACCGTAATCGACGTAATCGGCGAGGTATGAATAGACACGGCAAAGGTAAACGCGAACGGGCACATTTGAATTTAAGTGATTCCAGTCTCCTGGCGAAACAGGCTAAAATTAAGAACCTGGTCTATACGCACTTTCGACCCGGAAAAGTCGATAAAGAAGCAAGTTTAAAAGAGATTCGTAAAAATTACAAAGGAAACGTGATCTTTGGAGAAGATTTAATGGTCATAGGCAATACTCATAAGTAAACGGGAATCCGGAGCAGGGATAATCATTTTTCTAAAATTTCTTTAATTAATCACTCTCACAAATAAAACCGGCACGACCATTACAACGGGCATCATTCCAGCAGCCATTTGAGGGGCGCAGGTAACTGCAATCCTCACCTTCCTTTCCGGCATCATTGGGTTCTCCCGGGCACCAATTACCAAATTGAACGACGCGGTTATTTACCCATTGGAAATTGCCTTCTTTTTCCTGGTCACTGCATCCTATCCAGAGGTTTCCATTATATTCCCATGGAGAGCCTATGTTTTCATGAATAGTCTTGTTCTCGTCAGGACTTGTTATGGCTGCCAGTTGACCACCATTAACTTCGCATGCTTTTTTTGCGCTGATCCAATCTAACATGGTCTTATAGGCACAATATTTGTTATTACCAATTGAAAAATAGGTGCCGGTACAGCGGAATTCCTTTTCTAGTTGGGGAAGACTCTTGCACAGATACCCTCTTTTATGATTGCAGGAACGATCGTTCCAGGTGCCATTATCAGAGTACCATTCTACACAGTCTTCTCCATCTTTGCTATCGCCTTTTTTGTTATCCGGTTGACCACTTCTCCAGTTTCCGTATGTTGGTAATTCTCCCGAAGCCCATTGCCATAGCCCCTCTCGTTCTATATCATTGAGTCCAATCCATAAATTCCCGGAAAAACCCCATTGGGAGCAAAGTATTTCTTTAATAGCATTCATTTCGGATTGATTATCTATAACAACAAGATGTCCACCTGTTGCTTTACATTTATCAAAAGCATCATTCCAGGTTGAGTGTGCTCGGTAAGCACAGTATGCGTGGTTTCCAATTCTAAAGAACTTTCCTGAACATGGTATACCTGTTTGTTTGCGGCAACCAGCCAGGATAGCACAGAAGAATATAATAGTGATTATCAGTATTTTAAATATATGTAACATATTAGTCGGCCCAATTTATTATCATTGTATAGATTCTTATAATGTTTTCAATCATTTTTTCCACTTGAGGCGATTAGTCTTGAGTACTGCGGGCTCAGGGTTGTTTTATTAATTTTCACGAATGGCTGTAAATATGATTATCATAGTTTAGAAGAAGCTCCGGAAGAACCTGGTAACGTATATATATTAACCTTGCATTATGATGAAATTATAACATTCCCAAAAGAAATTGGTATGCTCAAGAATCTCAAATATTTTGATATAAGCAGTAATAAATTAAGAGGTTTGCCTCAAGAAATTGCTCAACTTAAAAAGTTGAAATATCTTGAATTGGTTTTTAATGACTATCTTAACCAAAAAAATTTTTTAAAAATAAAAAAATGGCTGCCAAACTGTGATATAAATAATGGCAGCATGGGAATGCATTTAAATAAAAAAGGGGAATTTGTTATCTGGGAATAATCAGCCTGATAATGAGACTAAATGAGCCTGCACTGAAGCAAATCCGCTGTTTTTTCCGGCAGCCCCCAAAAAATCTGCCAGGAAATTACCCCGTGCATCTCCGTGGAGCTTATTACATAATGCCGGAAGCGATAACTATCGCTTTTCGTTGGGTCTTCCGGGGTCAGCCCCAGGATAATATCCAGGTACTCTTCCACAGCATAAGCCACAACACTGGAAACAGATTTTTTAAGAAATTTTCGTAAATCACAAAAATACTCATAATCGTCTTCCTGAAACGAGATATGAAACTTATGCCAGTTATCAGGATCGGGATCATCGAGTTGATATTGAACGGCCCGGCACATAGTAGCGGTAAA
>JAAENB010000421.1 GCA_024224995.1 bacterium
ATTTTGATTTTGCCACATACAATGTTGTTGCGCGAAACCGGTTTTACAAGTTTACGCCGCAACAGGCCATACGGCACGGCTATCCCAATGTTGATATTCCCAATTATTTTTACCAGAACGCACGGAGTGATGGAGCCCAACCGCGGCCGTCCATGTGTTATGCAACGAACCACAATAAAAATTACATCAACCACGGGGAATCTACCGATAAGTACTATCGCAATCGTGGCAGCTGTAAAACGTATACCTATACCTGTAATGACGGTTATTTGAAACGTGTATCCAAAAAAAACGGATGTGCCGGTAGAAAAATGAGATTTGATTGCAAAGTAAGCGGATCAAACGGGGGATGCTCAAAAACAGTTTCCTGCCCTGCCGGGAAAAGAGTTATTAATGTGGCAGCCGCATGCAACCTGGAATATGGCGATGCCAATGCCTACAACGTCCCAATTGACAGGCTCAGGGTAACAAGGACTTCCGATTATGTACAGCAAGGATACTGTTATGTCAACAGTACCAGGATTCAAAGAAAAGAAGCCAGGATCTCAATCCCCAAAATGCGCCGGGGAAAATATTCCTCCAGGAGAAACAGTATCACTGTTGGCTGTAGAGAGCACGACAAAAACGGCGGAGACTGCCACATTACCGGCTATCTCTATTGTAAATAATGCTCTAAGCTTCCACGGGCATTTCTGCCCGTGGAAGTTTTCGAAGCACTATTGCGCGCAGGTAGTACATCCCCTGGCAAACTGAGGAACCGAGGTGCTGCCGAAAATATTATTGAATTTTTTATCGTTTAACACTTCAACATACGACTGAACCTTGGTATAGGTACTACAGGGATCAATCGTAGGATCGATACAGTCTCCGTCAAGGACCAGAAGCGGTATGCCAACCTCTTCAAGAGATTCCCGCAAG
>JAAENB010000422.1 GCA_024224995.1 bacterium
CCGCCCCCCGAGCCGGAGCCCCCGCCGGAGCCACAGCCGGAGGCACAGCCGGAGCCACAGCCGGAGCCACAGCCGGAGCCACAGCCGGAGCCACAGCCGGAGCCACAGCCGGAGCCACAGCCGGAGCCACAGCCGAATCCGACGCCAAATCCGACGCCAAATCCGACGTCATCAAATGCTGGAACGCCCACCGCAACGTCCTCGCGCAACTCATTGCAGCAGACGACCAGCATCGATGTCGTTTGGACGCCAGGCACGCAGAGCGTCCCGCCCGCCGCCGAACCGTCGTTTGCAGTCGTATGCGTGACGAGCGGGGTCGCGTGCCCATTGAGCCCAACATTCAACATCAACAGGCCTGGCGCCTCGACGACGACGAAGGTGACGGGCCTGAACGCCGGAGCAACGTACGACTGCTATGCGATCGCCAAGAACTGGGATGGTAGTGCCGTATGCTCCTCGACGAGCGCAGTGACACTGAATAAGGACTCCGGAAAGCCAACCATTAGTGCGGTGGCCACGACAGCCCTTTCCCAGGAGACGAGCATCGACGTCACGTGGACCGCGGGCACCGACAGCAGCCCGGCCGCCACGGGCACCAACACGTTCTACGTGGCATGCGTGGCCAGCGCAGGCGCAACGTGCCCGACGGGGGTGACGTTCGATGTCGCCAGGCCTGCGGGGCGGACGACGGCGACCGTGGGGGGCCTGACGCCGGGCGCGAGCTGCGCCTGCTACGTGGTTGCAAAGAACTGGAACGGCGAGGAGGTGTGCTCCTCGGGGGCAGACTTGAACCCCTTTTACCTGGATACCAACAGCGTCACCGTGAAATGTCCGGGGGTCGCCGTCGGCGCCGCGTTCCCCCTCGGCGCCGTCCCGTACCCCGCACGCGCGC
>JAAENB010000423.1 GCA_024224995.1 bacterium
ATGAGATAATGTACAGGACTGGAGACCTTGCAAGATGGCTGCCCGACGGAAACCTTGAGTTTCTCGGGCGTATAGATCACCAGATTAAGATCAGGGGATTCCGGATCGAACCGGGGGAGATAGAGAGCCTGCTGGTAGGGTTCAGTGAAATTAGTTCGACAGTGGTAGTAGCGAAAGAGGGAACAGGTGGGGACAAGCTGCTGGCCGCATATGTTGTGTCCGGTAATGAGTTGGATATTCCCGGACTAAGGGATTCTCTTGAAAAATTACTCCCTGATTATATGGTTCCATCATTCTTTGTCCAAATGGAGGAGTTGCCACTGACCCAAAACGGGAAGGTGGACAGGAAAGCCCTCCCTGAGCCTGATGGAACATTTGCATCAGGAATTGAGTATGTTGCCCCCCGAAATGAGACAGAGGAGAAACTGGTTGAAATCTGGCGGGAAGTATTGGGTGTTGAACAACCAGGAATCCATGATAATTTCTTTGACCTTGGGGGGCATAGCCTGAAGGCGATAAAAATGGTTTCACTGATAGGAAAGAACCTTGATGTTGATATCTCATTGAAGGATATATTCTCAAATCCCACAATCGGGTCTATAGTCGAATCAATTGATGTAATGGATGGAAGTGGGTATGAGCAGATAGAACCTCTATCCGAACAAAAGGAATACTACAAAGTGTCCTCATCCCAATTGCGGACTTTTATACTTGCGCAAAAGGAGAATATTAATACAGCCTATAACATTTCAGGTTCAATGATCATTGAGGGGGAACTGGACAAGGAGAGATTCAGTAGGGTTTTTCAGAACCTTGTCGAAAGGCATGATAGTTTCAGAACCTCCTTCCATATCGTCGAGGGGGAAATTGTTCAGAAGATCGATCCGGACCTGCTGTTTGAAATTGAATATAGGGATATCTCGGCATCTGAACATTCAAATGAGGATCTGAAGAATACTATACAGGGAAGTATCAAGGAATTTGTCCTGGCGGAGACCCCGTTACTAAAGGTTCATCTTTTCAGGCTCTCTGAAAGCAGGCACCTGTTTATCCATGACATGCACCATATCATATCGGATGGATTCTCCTCGGGGATTCTGGTCAACGAGTTTATTCATCTGTATAACGGTGGAACCCTAAATCCCCTACGACTCCAATATAAGGATTATTCCCATTGGGAAAATAACATGTATGAGTCGGGGCAAATGGAAAGACAGAGGGACTACTGGAAAGAGATGTTTAAAAACGGTCCTCCACTTCTAACCATGCCTCTTGATTTTACCCGTCCGGAACAGATCGATTTCAGCGGGGACACTTTTAGGTTTCGTATCCCTTCGGACAAAACCACAGAAATCGGGAAAATTCTCAGGGAAGAGAATCTGACAATGAACATTTTCCTCTATTCCCTCTATGTCCTTCTGATCGGAAGGTATAGTGGCCAGGATGATCTTGTGGTCGGCTCAATAACCGCCAACAGGAGCCATGATGATCTTTCAGGGATAATAGGGATGTTCGCCAATTATCTTCCGGTGAGGAACCAGATAGATACACAGGCTACATTCCATGATTTCCTTGATGGAACAAAAATGAGGATGCTGGATGTCTATGGGAACGGTAATTATCCATTTGATAAAATAGTCGGGGATATGGAAAAAATACTACCAGTCAACAGGAATCCCCTGTTTGACACTATGATGGTCTTCCACAACGAGGGTTCTGAGAATATTGGAGCCAGTGAAATAAATGATATCAATTTCAAGCCCCTGTCTTTTGACAGGGACAGGTCGACTCTGGACTTGAAACTGGATGTTTTCAAAGGCCCTGATAATGGCCTGGACTGCACCTTTGAATACAGCTCCGGATTATTCAAACCAGAGACAATGAAGGGGTTGGCGACTCATTTTAACCGCCTCCTTGATATTGTCCTTGAAACTCCGGACATACTGTTGTCGGAAATAGAATTATTCTCAGAAACCGAGAAAGCAGGGTTTGAGGCAAGAAGGGAGGCTAGTCCCGAATCTGGAACCAAAGTGATGGTCTGCGGGACTTTTACAGGTGAACCTGTAGGGGAGTATCTGGAGTTCTGGGGTGCCAGGATGGATACCCCTCTTAATCTTGAGTTTACCCACTATAACCAGGTTTTCCAGCAGCTTCATGATGAGAATAGCAGCTTACTAAAAAATGATGGTATAAATCTCCTGCTGGTCCGTTTTGAGGATTGGATAAGGGAGGACTTGGGGTCTGAAGCCGGCAAGGTTGAAAAACTGGAGAAGTTCTATGGGGAGTTCACCGATTTGATCCGGAATATCACCCCCATTGGAACCTGGTTTATTGCCCTTTTCCCCCCATCCGGGCACCTTGGTTTCAGTCGTCTAATTATCGACAAGTTGAGTGAGCTGACCGGGCGTCTGGAAGAGTTAACCGGAAAACTCAGTGGTTTTTATCCGGTTGATTTTAGAAAGATTGAGGATCATTACAATATAAATATGGTTTTTGATCCTATCCAGGACAGGGAGGGGCATATCCCTTTCACCGAGGAATACTATGCCGCCATGGGGACTGTAATAGTCCGGAACATACGATCCCTGAAGAATGCCTTCAAGGTGATCGCCCTTGATTGTGACAACACCCTGTGGGAAGGGGTATGCGGGGAAGAGGGGTCAACCGGTGTCAAGGTTGACGGGCCGTTTGCCCGTCTACAGGAATTTCTGGTTAAAAAACATGATGAGGGGATGCTTTTAGTCCTGAACAGCAAGAACAATGAGGATGATGTATGGGAGGTTTTCCACAGAAATTCGGATATGGTCCTAAAGAGGGAGCATTTCGTCGCATCCAGGATAAACTGGGACAGGAAGTCTGAAAACCTTGCTTCCCTGGCCGATGAATTGAATCTTGGAATAGACAGTTTTATTTTCATTGATGACAGCCAGACTGAGTGCTTTGAGGTGATGTCCAACGCACCGGAGGTTCTGACCATCCATCTCCCGGAGGACCCTTCTGAAATTCCTAAATACTTGTCCCATGTATGGGCCTTTGACAACCTCAAACCATTGACCGGGGAGGACAGGAAAAGATCGGAGATGTACTTTGCCGAGAAAAGGAGAAAGGAGGTTGTAGCATCATGTGGAACCCTTGATGATTTTATCGGTACCCTGGAATTGAAAGTGAGCATGAACCTGGCTGAAGAGGGGGAGATCCCCCGGATATCCCAGCTGACCCTACGGACAAACCAGTTCAACCTGAGCACCAGGAGACGTAGTGAGTCCGAAATAACCGACTTGATTGGAACCGAGGGTATAAATGTCTGGACAATAAGGGTATGTGATAAATTCGGTGACTACGGGCTTACAGGTGTAGTCATAACGGAAAAGGGTGATGATGAGCTGGTTCTGGATACTTTTTTACTTAGTTGCAGGGTTCTTGGACGGAAGGTTGAGAATCTGGTTCTGGCTGGCCTGAAGAAATACTGTGCCGCTTCCGCGATAAAGATGATAAGGGCTGATTTCCGGAAAACCAAAAAGAATTATCCGGTTAGAATATTCTTCGATGGAGGGAATTGGGAGGTCATTTCCCTTTCAGAAGAGGAGAGATGCTACAGGATAGATGTAGATCTGGTTAAGGATGATTATGGGAACCTGGATTTCTACTATAAGTCAAATTATCCGGAAAAAGAAGTTTATAATAACCATCAGGTTTCCAGTGAGATAAAAGAGGAAAAGATAGCAGGGAAACCTGATAATCCGGAAAACCAGATACAGAACAACTGGAATGTGGAGCTGGTCAATGAAAATAACCTGGTTCACATAAACGAGTTGTTTCCACTAAGGTTCTCTACCGGGGAGAGCATAAAGAGGCTGCCTGAAAAGAAAACCAGGTTGGTTTCAACCGAATATGTTGCCCCCCGGAATGAGACGGAGGAGACTCTTGCAGATATCTGGAGGGAAGTCTTAAAGGTTGAGAGAATAGGAATCAATGACGATTTCTTTGATCTTGGGGGCCATAGCCTCAAGGCTACAAAAGTAGTCTCCAGAATCAGCAGGGAACTTGAGGCAGATGTAGCCTTAAAAGATATA
>JAAENB010000424.1 GCA_024224995.1 bacterium
GGCAATCTCTTTTTCCGCGTCAATGCGGAATTGAGCGCATTTTAATTCGTTCTCAATTTCCATAATAAGGATCTTATCTTCAGTATATTCGTTTACCGGAAGAGAGCCCGTAAGGAGAGAGCCGTATTCTTTCATAGCCTTGAGTAGTATCTCCCGGCTTCCCTGTACAATGTCTATCATCATAAAAACGTCCAGGCCCTTATAATCAAAACTGACTTTGACTTTCTGATCTGGATATTTCTTTTCCAGAAGAGTGGGGAAATAGTTCAGGAGCGTAAGACCCGTAGAACGATATTCGGGAATCAATTTAATAATAATTTCAGCGTAATCCCGTTTCGCGATTTCTTTAAAATTGAGATATTTCCATGTTTTTTCAAATCTAACCCGGATCTCATTGGGAATATATTCATAGGAATCGGAATCCAGGTTCAGGTCATGTAATTCCGGGTTTTCAATTTTTATGCCTTTCATTTTAGCCCGGACGATCGTAGCATGTCTCATGTCCACATTCCTGAGATCGGCGTTAGTAAGATTGACAAAACTGAGGTCGGCATGGCTCAGATCGGCATTGTTTAAATTAACACCCTGCATATTCGATTCACGAAAGCTGGCCCCGCGCAGCATAGCATTAGAGAGGTCGGCATTAGTGAGATTTACC
>JAAENB010000425.1 GCA_024224995.1 bacterium
AACCCCGGATAACATCTTCCGGGAACAGGCCCTGTTTCTAAAATAGTTCACCAGGATGATGGGTTTTTCTCATAGCGTGGGGCTTCCAGCCCCTCGTTACGAAGAAAGAGGCCCGTTTTAAATTTTAATTTCTTAAGAGTGCGGACCCGGCAAGGGGTGCGACCCCTGCGAGGGGCTTGGTTCTGAGAGACGTTGCAGTGGAACGTCTTTACTGGCTGGTTTCTGGCCAGGGCTATGGAGACTCTGAGGAGGGATGCGACCCCTGCGAGGAGATTCGGTACGCGGTGTTTATTTGGGTTAACCCCTACACAAAAACGTCTCTAAAACCGCCCCTCGTTATTATTCAAAACCCACAACTTTCGCTTTTGCCTCTGGTATGGGCTTTGACTGCAGGGCTTCTTCAAGTTTAAAACAAAGAGTCTTAAGTTTGATGATATCCGCTTTATCGGGATTGTTTTTGTACTTACGGACGGCAATCTCTTTTTCCGCGTCAATGCGGAATTGAGCGCATTTTAATTCGTTCTCAATTTCCATAATAAGGATCTTATCTTCAGTATATTCGTTTACCGGAAGAGAGCCCGTAAGGAGAGAGCCGTATTCCTTCATAGCCTTGAGCAAAATTTCCCGGTTTCCCTGTACAATGTCTATCATCATAAAAACGTCCAGGCCCTTATAATCAAAACTGACTTTGACTTTCTGATCGGGATATTTCTTTTCCAGAAGAGTGGGAAAATAGTTCAGGAGCGTAAGACCCGTAGAACGATATTCCGGAATTAGTTTAATAATAATTTCAGCGTAATCCCGTTTTGCGATTTCTTTAAAATTGAGATATTTCCATGTTTTTTCAAATCTAACCCGGATCTCATTGGGAATATATTCATAGGAATCGGAGTCCAGGTTTAGATCATGTAATTCCGGGTTTTCAATTTTTATGCCTTTCATTTTAGCCCGGACAATAATCGCATTCCTCATGTCGACATTCCTGAGATCGGCGTTGGTAAGATTGACAAAACTGAGGTCGGCATGGCTCAGATCGGCATTGTTTAAATTAACACCCTGCATATTCGATTCACGAAAGCTGGCCCCGCGCAGCATAGCATTAGAGAGGTCGGCATTAGTGAGATTTACCTGTGTAAGAGTAGCACCTCTAAGATCGGCACCCCGGAGATTTGCTTCAGAGAGGTCAGCGCCAATGAGGTTCGCTTCCCGAAGATCGGTATCAATACAATGAGCCGACCGCATGTTAGCGTCCCTGAGGACTCCATCCCGGATATTGGCTTTGGTTAAGTTGGTACCGTTGAGATTAGCTTCGATGAGGTTGATTCCCCTGAGAGCGGCATCCCGCATATGAGCACCTTTGAGATCGACCCCTTTCAGGTTCGCTTTAACAAGATTGGCACCTTTAAGGTCAACCCCGCTAAGATCCGCCATTATAAGAACGGCTTCTTTCATATCGGCATTGCTGAGATCCTGCCCGCAGAGCTCAGCCCGTTCACCATCGGCTTCCCGCGTATTGATCCATTTTTCATGTTCTTCTACTATTTTTTTAATTGCTTCAGCGTCCATGGTATTCTCCGGATATCTTACCTGTCTTAACTAATAAAAATATAGTATAGTATAAAATTGAGAAATGTGTCAAGGAATAAAATGGAGCTTTAACCCTTGACATTTTATTGAAAACGGCTAAATTTGTTCACAGGAAAAAATACGGAAGGAATGTTTATGACAGACGCACGATTTCAAGACTTTAAAAGGATTTTTGAACCA
>JAAENB010000426.1 GCA_024224995.1 bacterium
AACCCCGGATAACATCTTCCGGGAACAGGCCCTGTTTCTAAAATAGTTCACCAGGATGATGGGTTTTTCTCATAACGTGGGGCTTCCAGCCCCTCGTTATGAAGAAGAAGGCCCTATTTAAAAAGAGTTTCTTAAGAGTGCGGACCCGGCCGGGCCGGGAAAAAATAGGTCAGAAACTGTTTTTAAAAAATGGATCGGTCTCAGCATGGGGCTGCCCGGGGGTGAATCCCCGGGCTACATGACGATGCCCTTCCAGGGCATTTTTGCAATGGGCTTGAATCGTATACCAGATATGGATATTTGCAGGTGTTGACCCGGAACTCTGTCAACTGCCAACTGCCAACTATTCTTCAGGGGACTTGATTTTATCCATGACCATCTGGATGAGGTTGAGATATTGTTTCTGGGAGAGGATATGGTTTCTAATGAGTTCGTTGGAATCGAGCTCTTTCTGGAGCATGTCTTTTTCCGAAGGAGAGTCCATGGCCGGATCTTCACCGCGAGCGGCTTTTTCATTGAGGTTTTTCCCAATAAGAACCAGCTGGGCCAGGAAATCCTGGGCCTTTTTATCTTTGCTCATTTCCTCAATGCTGGCGCGGTACTTGCGGGTAATCTCATGAGCCTCAATAAGCTCAGCAAGCTCCCGCGCCTTTTCTATAATAACATGATAATCTTCAGCCATCTTTTGGGTTTACCAGAGGACTTTTAACGGGTTTAAGAGCTTGCCGTTTTGCCACAGGGTAAAATGGAGATGGGGGCCCGTAGACCAGCCGGTAGAACCCACTCTGCCAATGAGGCTGCCGGCTTTTACTTTTCTGCCGGGGCGGGTTGTTATCCGTGAAAGGTGGCCGTAAAGGGTTTTATACCCGTTAGAATGAACAATGACCACGGCTTTGCCGTAACCGCCCATCCACCCGGTGGCAATAACGCGGCCGGCTCTTGAAGCGCCAACAGCGGTGCCGGTACGGGCGGCAATGTCAATGCCGTTATGAAAGCTTTTATTTCTAAAAATGGGGTGTTTTCTTTTGCCGAAAAAGGAACTGAGCCTGCCGCCAAGAGGAGACCTGAACATCTGGTTCCGTTTGTATTCTTTGGCAAGTTTCGGAGTCATAAAATTGGGTTCCGGTTTGACTCCCTTGATAAAAACAGCAATAGATTTCTTTTCGCCCCAGAAGGAAGCGTAATATTTATAGAGATGGGGGAGTTTTTCAATAATAATGTTTTCTTTTTCAGTATGGAACAACTCAGAGAGTTGGTCAAGTTCATTGAGATCCTGAATAAAATGGAGCACACCGCGTTCCGAAGGAACAACGACCTTCTGGTCCACTGAGGCCAGTAAGGATTCCCAATGGGGATTGGCAGCAATGAGAGTATTTATATTCACGCTGTTTTTTTTAGCGATTTTCCAGAAATTATCTCCTTTCTCAACAGTAATAACCTTTAGTGAAACATCTTCAAATTGTATATCTTTGCTGATAAAATCGATATAGGTCTTAACTTCGGGAAAGAGTGACCGGATGTTGAAAGAATTGAAGTTTGTATCGCTGTTGGTATTTGATATGAGAGGGGAAATAATCAATAATAATGCAGCAGCCGTGCATACCAGTATTAGGGAAATTGGGATTTTTATTTTCATCTTGAGATTGACTTCTCCATCTTGTTAGGTGTTTTCTTTATATGTTTGATTTAATAACCAATGGTTACAATAAAACTATTTATTATAATATATTATCGGAGTCAAGAGATTTTTTTTTTAGAAGAAAAGAGGGGAGGGGAAGGTGATCGGTATAGAAAACTCTTACCGATCACCGATTACCCGGGCCGAAGGCCCACCGATTACCTTACTTATTCCTGTCTTCCAGGGAGCGGATCATCTTTTTGAAGAGCTCATAGAAGTCTTTGAGTTCGTCTTTGTCACGCAGCGGCCGGGGATAGGGGTATTTCCCCTCAATGATTTCTTTCATATAGTTTGATATAACATAAATGGGCCCGGAAATGCGGTGGGTTTTCCTGATGAGCAGGATGTAGAGAATAAATCCCTGGATAACTACGATGGAGAGTATAATTAACAGGAGTATTTTATTGTGGAACATTAAATTCTGAAGGTTTTTCATATTATTATCATGATTTTTGAACTGCAGCTGCATTGTTTTCCGGTTTGTTTCCGTATCCATACCCATCTCCGAAATGGTAGAGATCGAAGTGAATATACTGTTCTCCAGCTCATAAATGTTCTCAATCCGGTCGTTGTTTATAAATACGTTTGCGCCAATGACACCAACAATAATAGCTGTAATCAAAGTAACAATCCCGATAATGGAAAAGGTGGTTCTGCGCTGGAATTCTTTGTCAATAAGGTATTGTTTCCTGGCACTTTTGCCCAAATTACCCGATTTTGTTTTAGTCGATTTTTCATCTGTATTAGCCATAGATCTGCTCCTTCCCGTTTTGCCGTTTTGAACAGTTGCAATTTTATATGAAAATAAGAATTAAGTCAATAAAAAAGTCACTTAAAAAAGTCACTTAAAAAATGTACAAAAAGCGGCTAAAAGATAGTGGACATGGCCCAAAAGTGGTGGTATACTTAAAAGTAGATAAGGTATTGTTATGTCTCCAAAGAGCTGTATTAACATCATACAAAAAATACTACAATGGTGCTTAATTTTTTCCTCTTCCTGTGCCTTAAACAGGCGGCGGCTCTTTTTTTTTTGTTTGATATTAATTTTTCTGGCAGGCAAACCCCTCAAGGCTGAACCGCTGAATGTGGTTTATTTCGATCCTGACGGTAATTTAAGAAAAATAGCTGCAATACGGGCCCTCGGCAACCAGTATTTTAAGAAGATCCACCGGAAAGTCAATTTTATAGTAGTTGGGAAGAGCAAGACCCTTAAACGCAAAATAAATACTATAAAACCGCAAATTATGATAGTTCATTCCCTTTATTATACGGAAGCACGGTATCAATTATCGTTGAAACCCCTCTGTATTTTTACCCGAAACGGGAGTTTAACCTACCGCAAGAAAGTAATAACCTTTGATAAATCGATTAAATCATTACCGCATATACGGAATAAGGTCATTGCTTCATCGCCTTTTGGCAATTATATCTACACCTTACTGGGACAAAACCGGATACCGTTCAAAACCCTCACTGTCCCAAAGGATCTTGACGCTTTACTGGCGTTGAAGTTCAAACAGGCAAATGCGGCCCTGGTTTCGGAAACGAACCTGGTTTCCTTTTCAAAGAAATTTCCGGCAGATTACCGGAAAATGAATGTTATTTTCACAACACGGGGCATACGCCTGCCCATAGTTGTATCAACAAAGTATAACAAAAATAAGAAGTTTACTGCTGATGTTAAGAGGCTTCTGCTCAGAATGAAGAAAGATCCGGATGGGCGCAAGCTGTTAAAGATAATGAATTTTGACGGAATAAAGAAGTTTTGATACCCGGGTAAGAGGAGTATTGTATGTACAGGCTATATCTTATTATCTTATATCTATTCATCGCAGTGGGGGCGTATTCCGCCTCGCCGGATGAATTTAAATCCCTGCAATTTAAAAAGCCTGGCGCGAAAAGAGTCTTTATTCTTACTTCCGAGAAATTATCTTCATTTTATTCTGTTCAGCAGGCTATTATTGACGAACTGGAAGGCAAATATGAGGTTTTAAGCTATAACCTGGAGGGAAATGACGGTTTTGCCGGTAGAATTCCTGCGCTTTTAAAAGCCAAAAAGCCCCATCTTATTGTCTGTATTGGTTCAATGTCTCTTAGAAGTATTGCCGGGAAAATCACGGATATTCCCATACTTTTTGGAATGGTAATTAATTACCGGAAACTGCGCGTGGAACGGTATAAAAATATTGCCGGGGTCTCCCTCATTGTTCCACCGGAAAGTGTCTTCTATAATCTGAAAAATATTATTCATGATTTTTCCAAAGTAGGGGTTATTGCCAGTAAAGAATACCAGAAGTACTTCTTGAAAAATAAACGCCTGGAAAGCCTGGGAGTTGACCTCCTGGTTGAAACCGCAAATACTCCGGCTGAAATCGCACAGAGCTACGCAAAAATTTCCGGCAAAGTGGAAGTCCTCTGGATGGTCCCTGATGTGAGGATAATAACCAGGAAGAGTTTTCTTGACCTGGCGTCAAAAACCCTGAAAGATAAAAAGATATTTATTGTATTTTCGGAGAATTTCGTTAAAGCCGGCGGATCATTTTCAGTATCGCCGAATTATTCAACTATCGGCTCCCAGCTCGCGGTTATGGCACAAAGAATACTGGACGATAATACCGCGCCGCCGGTTATTGGCATTGTACCGGTCATTGGAACCTTAGTGGCAATTAACAAAGGGATCCTTAAAAAGATCGGTATAATATTTAAAGAAGGCAGTCTGGATAATGTTGATATTATTGTGGAATGACAGGTCTAATAATGATAATAAAAAAAATGAGTAATAAATTCAGGAACCTCAGTATTAAAACCAAAACAATGCTGATTGTTTCTTCTCTTCTTGTTGTGTTAACACTTCTTTCGAGTCTTGTTTTTATAACCAGGTCTCTTAATGAGATGCGGAGATCCCTGGTTACACGGGGGATAACCTTAACAAAGAGTCTTTCTGTTGTCTCGGCATATTCAATCGCGGGGTATGAGTTCTCGGATGTGGAGAACGGCATCTCGGAAACCGTAGCCAGTGACCCGGAAATAGTATACGGATACCTGGAAGATTTGAAAGGGATGCCTGTTGTTTACCGGGATGATATTGTTAAAGATAACTCGATTATTGTAGACCGTTACACAAACCTGGACAGGGTTGTTGCGCAGTATTCTCCTGAAGATTATGGGATAGACCGGTCCGCAGGAGTTACGATACGATTGGTAGAGCATTATAACGAAGAATGTATTGATATTAAAATTCCGGTCCTGTTAGAAGAAACCGTCTCGTCGTATATCCGGTTTGGCTTTACCACCAGTTTTTTGAGAAATTCGCTTATAGAGTATATTTTTATTTCCTCTTTAGCCATTGTTCTTTTTATTATTGGAGGCCTTGCTGCAAGTTTTTACTTCGCGAAGATGATTTCCGCCCCTATTCTTAAGCTAAAAGAAGCAGCTGTAGCCCTGGGGAATAAGAATTTCGACTATGTTGTTGATATAAAAAGCGGGGATGAGCTGGGTGTTCTGGCTGCTTCCTTTGAGGAGATGAAATATAATATTAAAGATTCCCTGGATATCCTGGAACGGACAAACCGGTGGAAAGATGAATTCCTTGCCAATACCTCTCATGAACTGCGGACTCCGCTCAACGGGATTATCGGAATTGCCGAGAGTCTCAGGGACGGTGCCACCGGGACACTGCCTCCCGAGACCAGGGAAAATCTCAGCATGATCATTACCAGCGGCAGGCGTTTAACAGGCCTGGTAAATGATATCCTCGATTTCTCAAAGCTTCAGAACGAGGAGGTTGCCCTGGATATCCGGGCTCTCAATATTCACGAGATTGCAAACCTGGTCATAGCCCTTTCAAAACCTCTTGTGGGGAAAAAACCGGTAGAAATATACAATGCCATACCTGAAGACCTGCCCCTTGTTGATGGAGACCAGAACCGGATACAGCAAATTTTGCATAACCTCGTAGGGAACGCGGTAAAGTTTACCGATTCCGGGTCTGTTTCCGTCTCTGCCGAGGTTTTTACCGACAGGGGGCTTGTTGCGATCAGTGTTGCCGATACGGGGATCGGTATTCCCGAAAATAAATTAAACCGGGTCTTTGACTCTTTTGAACAGGCCGACGCGTCAATTTCCAGGGAATATGGGGGGACCGGGCTTGGCTTGAGTATCAGCAAAAAGCTTGTTGAACTCCACGGAGGTGTCATTACCGTACAGTCGAAACCGGAACAGGGATCAACCTTCAGCTTTACCCTTCCTATTAATAACTCCGGTGTAATTATATCAGCAGAAACTCCGGAAGCCCTGTTAAAAGACAGTTTCTTTGTGGAAGAACGCAGAGGAGGCTCCGAACCTCCCGGAGGCTCCGAACCTCCCGGAGGCTCCGAACCTCCCGAAGCTGAATCCTCTGAAAGAGACCGGAGTCTTGATGTGGTAACGAAACTGGCCTATCATTCCGGGGAAATCGTTCCTGACGGATTAAATGAAGGGGGTTATGAAGGGTTTTCCGAAGTCAATATCCTGGTTGTGGATGATGAACCGATTAATATACAGGTCCTGGTAAACCAGTTGACCCTGGCCGGTTACAAAGTGGCAACTGCTCTTGATGGAATTGAAGCGCTCAATTCCCTGGCGGGGAATGCTCTGCCCGATGTTATCCTTCTTGATGTTATGATGCCGAAAATGTCCGGGTATGATGTAAGCCGTACGCTGCGTGAGAAATATTCATTATATGAGCTTCCCATTCTTATGCTTACGGCCAAGAATCGTACGGAAGACCTGCTTACGGGATTTGAAGCCGGGGCAAATGACTATCTTTCCAAACCAATAGACAAACTGGAGCTTCTTGCCAGGGTGAAAACCCTGGTAGCCTTAAAAGAAACGGAAGACGCCTTGCGCAGATCGGAACGGAAATTCCGGGGTATTTTCGAAAATGCTCCTTCCGGAATATTTCAGTACACGGTTGACAACAGGCTTCTGGCCGCGAACCAGGCCCTGGCAGACATATTTCAATATGATTCCCCTGAACACATAATCGCCGATTCCCTGGAATCAAATATAATTGATAAACTTGAAATAGATGATGCTGTGAGAAAAAATTTAGAACAGTGTTTGCGGAAAAATAATACCCTGAAGGGATTTGAATTGACAATTCGGAGAAAGGACAGTTCGTTTATTGATATCTCGGTTAATGCCCATGCCGTTACGGATGATATGAATAAGATTCTTTATTTTGAAGGAACCCTGGAGGATGTAACGGAAAAGAAAGAGGCTGCCGAGCTTCGGATTGCCAAAAAAGCGGCCGATGCTTCGAACAGGGCAAAGAGCGAGTTTTTGGCCAATATGAGCCATGAGATTCGAACTCCCATGAATGCCATCCTGGGATTTTCCGAGCTCCTTGAAGAACGGGTTCTGGAAGATCAGCATAAACAGTACCTGTCGTCAATTATCACGAGCGGAAAAGGCCTGCTCAACCTTATCAATGATATTCTGGACCTTTCAAAGGTTGAAGCCGGGAAACTGGATATACAATACAGTGTGGTAAATCCCCATTCTATTTTCAATGAATTAAAACAGGTCTTTTCAATGAACGTGGAGAAAAAAGGACTCGATTTCCGCATTGAAATAGACCCCGCTCTACCGAAAAACCTGCTCCTTGATGAGCTTCGCCTGCGCCAGATACTTTTTAATCTGGTGGGCAACGCGGTAAAATTTACCGAAGAAGGCTATATCAAATTATCCGTTTCCAAAGTCTATACCAGGGACGACAGCAGCCAGGTAGACCTGATTTTTTCAATTGAAGATACAGGGGTTGGTATTCCGGCAGACCAGAAAGAACTTATCTTTGAAGCATTCAAGCAGCAGGATGGCCAGAGCGCCATTAAATACGGAGGGACCGGTCTTGGCCTGGCCATTACCAAACGGCTTATTGAGCTCATGGGCGGTAAAATTGATGTTGAGAGTGAAATAGGAAAAGGGAGTACCTTCCAGGTTATGCTCAAGGATGTCAATGTCTCTGCTACAGCGCCGGAACCGGAAGAGGAAAGCTCCTTTAGAAAAGATGAGATCCTGTTTGAAAAAGCCAGGCTCCTGGTTGTTGATGACATTGAATCGAACCGGTCATTAATAAAGTCTTACCTGGAAGGGTACGAGTTTACCATTGTGGAAGCCGCAAACGGGAAAGAGGCCATTGAACTGGCCAGGAGGGATAAACCGGACCTGGTAACGATGGATGTGAAAATGCCGGTAATGGATGGTTATGAAGCTATTAAATACTTTAAGAATGATCTTGATTTTAAAGCGATTCCTATTATTGTCATTACCGCCTCTGCCATGAAAGATGAGGAAGTGGCAATTCAGGAACTGGGCTGTGACGGGTTTCTCAGAAAACCCATAAACAAAAAAATATTTTTTACCGAGCTTATGCGTTTTCTTCCGTATTCCATGAAAGAGAGTAAAAAAGAAAATCAGGGTGATAGACTGGACCGGGAAAAGGCCGTTATTGAAAAAGAGACCCTTCCCCCGGGGCTGGAAGAAAAAATGCCCGAACTTTTGGATGTACTGAAGAATAAAGCTTTTATGAACTGGGAGCGTATTAACAAGTCTTTTATCATTAATGATATTGAAGAATTCGGCGCCAGTATTGTTCTGCTGGGACAGGAGTACGGGCTCAATATACTTTCCGCCTGGGGTGAGGCCCTGGTTTCCCAGGCAAAGAGTTTCGATATGGAAAAAATGCCCGAAACCCTCAGGCGTTTTCCCGGTCTTGTGAAACAGATCGAAGAGCTGTTTTGAGACTCTCTTGAGAAACGAAGATTTGCTTGTGCGCAGGCCTGGAAGTATGGGCTCTTTGGATTGCTGCGGAACTCGCGTTGCTCAAACAGTCCTCACAACCCAAAGAGCCAATACAGATCGCAGTACTATTAGGTTTCTGACGTATTTTTTCCCTGCTGCATAGGGTCGGTCGTGTCTTAATAAACCGAAAAACATAATTCGGAATGCAACCTATGCCCGGAGCGATGCCTCTGCGGGTTGTGAGGCTGTCTGAGCGAAGCGAGTTCCGAACGTTCTGCGGAGGCATTGCTCCGGGCATAGGTTGCATTCCGGGTTGATACACCTTATATTAAGACGCGTCCACGGGGTCAGCACTCTCTCAAGAAACTCTTTTTAAATAGGGCCGGTTCCGAAAGATTTTAACCCGGGGCC
>JAAENB010000427.1 GCA_024224995.1 bacterium
AACCCCGGATAACATCTTCCGGGAACAGGCCCTGTTTCTAAAATAGTTCACCAGGATGATGGGTTTTTCTCATAACGTGGGGCTTCCAGCCCCTCGTTATGAAGAAGAAGGCCCTATTTAAAAAGAGTTTCTTAAGAGTGCAGACCCGGCTTGGCCGGGAAAAAATACGGAAGAAAGTCCAAAAGAGGTTTAATCTCTTTCCGGGTAATGAACCCTCGGATAGAAAACCTCGAACTTCGAACCTTGAACTTTCTTAAAAAAGGAGCAAAAAATGGATTTAAACATCGCAATACCGCTCATAGCACTGATTGGAATTAACATCATATTACATGTCGCCTTTCCCGGAGTAGTATATAAAACCGTAATGGTCATAGAGCGCGGTATTGCCTGTTTAGTCAAAAAGAAGGTTTCTATCGGCTCTCATGATATTTGTTATTTCGATAGCGGCGCGGGCGAACCCATCCTGCTCCTTCATGGGTTTAACGGCAGCAAGGATAACTGGATCAGGTTCGCGCGGTATTTAACCAGGGAATACCGGGTTATAGCCATTGATGACCCGGGTTTTGAAGAAAGCTCGAAAATTCCGGAAGAGTCATATTCCATAAAAGACCAGGTAAAACGAATTAATGCTTTTTGCGAGAAACTGGATCTTGATAAAGTGCATATCGTGGGGAATTCCATGGGAGGAGCCATTGCCGGAATGTTTGCCGCCACCTTCCCTGAGAAAGTTATCACCCTGGGACTTTTTGACGCGGCCGGAGCCGAGACCTCTCTCAACAGTGAAACCTTTAAAGAGATTGCCGAAGGCAGCAACCCTTTAATTAATCATAAACCTGAAGATTACGAACGCTTTCTTAAATTCTGTTTCTCCAAAAGACCTTTTATCACGTCGCCAGTAGTCAGGTATCTTGGCGCCCGCAATATGCTAAACGCTTCCATGAATGAAAAAATCTTTGAAGATATCAAAATCGATCTTACGGATCTTGAACAAAATCTAAAAAAAATAAAAGCCCCTTCACTAATCATCTGGGGCGATAAAGACCGTGTCCTGGATATTTCCGGCATGAAGGTTTTTGAAAAAGGAATTGCCCGGTCTACGGGAGTTGTCTTTAAAAACTGCGGCCATGTTCCCATGCTGGAACGGCCTCGAAAAACAGCAAAGCAATACCGGCAATTTATAAACAATGAGCAATAGTTCCGGGAACGGGATTAAAGCATGTCTTCAATAAGATCAATCATATCCTGGTAGTATTCTTTTTTATCGGGTCTGGCGTGATCTCTCGCGTATTGCAGGGGTTTCAGTGCTTTTTTTCCAATGATCACCACTCCCTGCCGGGCCTCACGCTGAATCTTTGAATTAGTGTGCTCCAAAAAGTCAATTATGTCCTTAAAGGCCGGAGCATACCGGGCATGGGAAAGAGCTCGAATCGCGGAACATATAACCGATGGCCGTTTATCGTAAAGAAGATCGCAGGTAATAGCGAGATAGTGCTCACGATGGGCAATTGTCCGCAAACACCGGTGCGCGCTCAAATTTATTTGAGCATTCTTGTGACCAACAAGCCCCGTTACCACTTCTACTGCCTCCGGCGATTTATCTTTCGATAATGCTCTTAAGGCAGCCAGTACCTTTTTATGGTCATCTCCCTGAGCTGCTTCATACAAAGCGAACCGTTCCGATTCTACATCCACAACTGTTTCGGGTTTCCGCTCCGGTTTTTTCCGCAGCCCCGATAATTTAAGTTGATCTTCCTGAGTCTGCTCCGGAGACCACACACAACCTTGAACAAGCCGTTCTTTCAACAGCGAGAACCGCCGGTCTTCCCCTGCTGTTTGCAGCAACTCCAGGATTATATCCGCTTCAGGAGTATGAAGCACTTTCCCTCCCAGTAAATCGACATAGGCGAATTGATTCTCTTTCAGCGCTGCCAAAACCACGGGCATAAGGATATCGGCATTAATTTTTCTTAATTCCATTTGTGCTCTTTTAGAAATTTCTTCCTCTCCCAATTCCCATAATTTTATTAGCCAGGGGATACAATTCTTCCGGTGATTACTTGAGAACCCGATGCACAAACCCAACAGTGATTCCTGTTTTTCTTCAGCCAGAACAGAAACCCGTTCTGCAAGGGCTTCATGATCATAGCGGGCGAAAATCCCGGCGAAATTGAGTTCTGTTTTTTTAGAGTTTCCAATCCTGCCCTGAAGCCATGCTTCAAAAACGATGGACTGTTCATCCTCAACATCAGGCCAGTCCAGCAGCGCTGCAGCTGCCCTATGGCGGGTTTCTTCGTCTTCATCTTCCAGCAAAGAAAGCAGCTCATTTTTCAACTCAAAACTCCGGGGGCGGGAAAAGGGATCGTTTTGGTTATCTTTTCTCATTATTTTTTTCCGCCGCGCTTCTTCGCTATGCCGCGCTTTTTCCCCCAATGTCCACTCCGGCGTATTTAAGGGCTGAAGACCGGTCATCCAATCAAGAAGATACATTCTCTGCTCTGCGGTCCCCTGAGAAAAATTAAGAATAAGTATGATAAGCGTTGTTCGAGAATCAATCTCCTCTGGCCATAAACGTCTTATCTCTTCCAGGGCCGCAATGCCGGGCTCACAAAGAGCATTTTCCATGTCCGGTATACTGCCCCTTTCCTCCGGCAATTCAAGGTCGTCCAGTTCAAAAATCTCCGTCAAAAGAAAAGAGATATTCTCATGAGGAGAAACACTTTTCTCGCAATCTGCCAGAAACATTTCCACATCGTCCCGCGTAAATAAAAAATCACATTGGGACAACAGGTAATACCGTACTAATCCGTCATCGGAAGGTATAGCCGGAAGTGAACGAACCCAGGCCGTAAGATCCATACTTTCGGGCCGCGTTAATTGGAGGACCAGCCTCTCCATCATTTCCAGGAACGATGTAATAAGAGCAAAATATTCCCTGAATCCTTCCAATAAATAAAGATAAAAAGAAAGATGCTTTTGAATAAACAGCAAATCCTCTTCGGAAAAAGAGTCCGCTTTTATTTCAAACAGCCAGCGCAAGGCTCTTTGCTGCTGTTCTCCGTTTGTTTCCCGCAGCAGGGCATGCCATTCCTTAAGATACTGTTGAACCAGCCATTGTGTATTTCCCGTGGGCTTTACCTGCTTTGCTAAAAAGCTTTCCACTGTTTCCCGGTGCCAGCCATATTCCATTATGTGCTGAATTTCTTCCGGCAAAGGCTCCTTCGTAATATCTTTTATGGTTTTCCGGGTTTCAGTATTTAACCCATACAAATGGAGTTCCAGCTGTAAATCCCTGAGGCTGCCGCTGCTTAAACGGATCTCTCCTTCTGCCAGGGCTTGCAGCAGGGAATCTGCGCTGGAGCTTTTTTCCTGCACAAGCCGGCGAACCATTTCCGGGGTGAGTTTTAAATCCAGACTCCGGGCAAGCAATTTTTTTCTGCGGGCTTCCTTTGCTTCTTCAAGGGCAGTCAAAATAACCGAAGAGTACCCTTCTTTGAGAATATTCTCCAGAGCGTTCTGCAGCAGTTCACGGAACCCCGTATTATCATGAGCTCCCAGCCAATAGATAATTTTAGGCACGGCTCGCGCGTCTCCGATTGTTCCCAGTATCTGTGCTGCTGTTTTTTTGATATTCATGTTCCCATGATCCAGGCAGTCAATGGCAGGCAGCACTGTCCAGGACGCGTTAAAGGATTCAAGAGCCAGTAATGCCTGGCGCACGGTTTCCTTATCATTCGCCGCAGTTAACCCGGCGATATTAAACACCAGCCCTCCGGCTTTTTGCCGGGCCAGGCAGCGAATTACAATCTTCCGCACATGGGGATTTTTATGGCGCAGCAAGCGGTGAATCCGGCGTACCAGGTAAGGATGTTCCAGCGGTTCCAGTGATTCCAGAAAAATCCTGAGTTCCCCTCCCGGCAGTTCCTGCGCTTCCATTAGATCCAGGATCATTTCCGCCAGGAAATAATCGCCTGCTTCTTCTTCATTTTCAGCAAGCAGCAGTATTGCGGGCCTTATTTTTTTCCGGTTATACAGACGTATTCCTAATTCACGAATTGCTTTTTTTACGGAATCAAAAATCACCGGCTCCGCTTCTACTCTATAATATTCACCGGTGTTTTCTTCTTCTTTAAGAGCTTCCCCGGCGTGAAGTTCCATAACATGCCGAAGCAGCAAATCGCTCAGCACTGGTATGGCGGAGACACTGCCGGACCTTGCAAGGATATCAATATACGTATGTACGGGAAAATCTTTATCCGCTTCCGCTGCTATTCCGGCACGGAGCAGGAGATTTTTTTCCTCCGGGTTTGAGCGTGTTCCAAGATCACTGTATATTTCCTCAGGAAGTTCTTCAGGATTTATAAAGCCAGGCAGGGTTTGCCGTTCTTCACTTTCCTCATCGACCAGGTGCCAGAGCAAGGCAAGGGCTGTTCCCCGGTACGGACGCAGCGCCGGGGCCATGGGCTTGAGGGGATCTCCAATGCCCAGTTTTTCATACAGGACTGTTTTTGTTCGAGCTCCTCCAAAAGCGCGAAGCGCTGCCAGGCACTGTTCCGGCTCCCGGTCCAGGAGCGACAGCACTGTTTCTTCCGCTTCGCCGCACAGTAAGCTCGTCAGGGTCTCCAATAAAAGTGAACGGTTTCTTTGACTGCTTGTTTCTTTAAGAAGCCGTATGAGCAATGGTTTTACTTTTTCCGATTCCACGGCCTCAAGTACCGGTATGAGATGTTCCCACCGGGTGTCATCGGGCTTTATGGTGCCCAGTTTTTCTACCAGTTCATGACGGCAGGTAAAGCTTAGCAATGCCAATTCCCGGGGAGTCCAGTTTTTGTCATGTGTATAAATAAAAACCAGGTCATCAAGATGTTCGGGTCGTACAAAATATCCACGGTGATGAAACGCTTCGAGACAGTTTTTACAGGACTCCGCGTAAAAGAGAGGATCGCTCTGTGCTATGTTTATCACACTTTCCATACTTTCTTTTTGAGCCGTGTCTCCCAGGTACCGCATTGCGTCCCGGCGCAGCAGCGGAGGACGTTTTTCATCGTTTAGTATTACTTCAAGCAAATCTCCCTGATGCCGGAGTCCCAGGATCTTTACCGCTTTCCGCGCTATGGAAATATTTTCGTTATGTAATGCATCCCGGACTTCTTCAGGAAAGGAGGAGATTAAACTCCAGGGGCTTGCTAATAATTCAAGAGCCTGCTCTGCTACTTCGGGGAATGTTGAGCGGCACTGCTCCCGCGCAAGCTCTCGTGCTGCCTGCGGTGTCAGAACCCCTGCGGTTAGACTATCCCGGATTAAAGAATTGGCATGTGTTTGCACAAACTCATCTTCTATTTTCACCAGATTCTTTAATACCCTTACCGGGTCCGGCAGTTCTCGCGGTTCCAGTTCCCATACCGCGTGATACAGCATTTCCGTTAGCGGTAGTTCTTTAATTGTTTCAGGAAAGACAAGTATCTCTGTTTTTAACCAGGCTAATTCCACTGAAGGAAAGAGTTTTCCCTCTCTCCAATTGGGGATCGTTTTATTTTCCTGCCAATTGCTCAACTGCAAATAGAGCTGCGCCAGTAAAAGCTGTGCTTCGGGAGAATATTTTTCCGGTTGTTTCGGAAGCATTTCCGCCCACAAGCGGAGAATACCCGGGTTCCGGCAGGTCCATGCCTGTTCCTTCATATATATAAACGCCGCGTAAGATATTGCACGGTCCCGGTGATTTATCAGGCCCCGCAGCTCTTCTCGAAGGGGATGTTTCTTTTTGAAGTATTCTTTTAGTCCGGTAAAATCCCGTTCCCGGAGAATCCGGTTTAACGAATTGTTTTCGGTCATTGTATTTTTGCCTTTTTATCCTACTATCATTTCCATTGCCACTTCAGGGCAGGTTAGCGGAGATTTATGCTTGGTACAGTTCATGCAGCCCTGGTATAATTTCTGATAGAGTTTTTCTTTACTTGTTTCAATAAACCCGTATTTTCGAAAAAATTCAGGATAAAATGTTAACACTACTATACGGTGCGGTTTCATTGATTTGACTGTTTCTATCATATTCTTAAGCAGAAGGTCTCCTATTCCCCTGCCCTGGGAATCTCCCCTGACCGAGAAGCTGACTATTTCTATGCAAATATCGGGATTTTCAAGGTCTATTACGGGCATAACCTGCCATGAAATTACCCCCCGGATCTCGCCGTCATCAAAAACATGGAACCGGTCGAAATGAGCAAGTATATCCTGGTATGGACGGGACAATACCTCTTCGGGATTGTCTTTAATTACTTCGTAGATGGCGTTCACATCGTTATTGTTAAGATGGGCCTTCCGTATAGGTGAAGGGTCTGTCATTGCTGCCTCGCTTGTTTTAGTTTGAAGTTTTTTATTAAATATAGATAATTTAGCAAGGTTTTTTTGGAAAGTCAATTTATTTTTAAGAGGGGATGCTTTGGGCAATGTCCCCTGAAAACAGACCCTGTTTCAGATCAAGTTTCTTGAAAGTGCGGACCCCGTCGAACGGGGAAAAATAGGTCAGAAACTGTGATGATACCGGGGTCTGTTTTGCGAGGATGCTCCTGGCAGGGGGTGCGACCCCTGCCAGGGGTTTGGTTCTGAGAGACGTTGCAGTGCAACGCCTTTACTGGCTGGTGTCAGGCCAGGGCTATGGAGATTCCGGGAAAGGGGTGCGACTCCTGCGAGGGGATTCGGTACGCGTACGGGCACGGCGCGCCGTGCCCGTACGCGGTGTTTATCTGGGATTCCCCTCTGTGGTGTTGACCCGGGACAAATCTCCGGGAAACCAACCCGTAAAGACGTTGCACGCAACGTCTCTCTTCCCGGAAACCGGCC
>JAAENB010000428.1 GCA_024224995.1 bacterium
GCTCAGTCCCTTTATGTTTGTTAAAGAAGCGGTATCGTAATAAAAATCCATTTCATACTCGGAGCCTATTCGCAGGTCTCCGCCTATTGAAGTAAGATTTTTGAGCCCGTCTAAATTTTCCAGTATGGGACAATCATGGATACATAAATCTCCTCCAATAGAAGTTAACTTGCTAAGCAAATCCAGGTCTTCGAGGTCTATTCTGGAATCTTCAAGAAAATTCCAATCTCCATCATCGTCTTGAATTCCCAGGGAACCGGTAATTTTTGAATAACCGGCTATTTCTCTTAAATCCTTTTGGGTCCTTATTGCAAAATCACCTTCATAGGTTCCTTTATCTATGGCATCGCATGAGATAAAGACTGCGCCCACGATTACAACCATGAACAGCATTACTACATTGTTTAAAATTTTGTGTAATATATTCATATTACCCTCCGTTTGTTTTGTGTTATTTTACGTTTTTCGACCTCAGAGCTCTTTAAAAGAGCTCTGAGGCGGAAAACTATAAAGAAACAGGGCAGTGATTATTCCTGGTTTCCATATATGCTTGTTTCGCCTCCAATGACAGCCTGGCTGCCAAGAGAAACCGCGAGATCATTGGGAAGCTGCGTATTGTTATATATTTTGAGATTACCGTCAACAGCGGAAAGCTCTGTAAGCCCAAGGCTGGTGAGCCCGCCATTATTCCTGATTATTAAATCAATGTTAATAGTCTCAATATTGGAAAGAGCATCCAGGGATGTAAGTAGATCGTGGTTGGTAATCAGCACATACCCATTGATGGAAGTTAGATTATTAAGACCTTCCAGGCTGGTAAGCCCATCGTTTTCCTGTATTACCAGGTCTCCGCCTATGGATTTAAGATTGCTCAGTCCCTTTATGTTTGTTAAAGAAGCGGTATCGTAATAA
>JAAENB010000429.1 GCA_024224995.1 bacterium
CCCGGTTTATAAATAGCAATCCCCAGAGACCCGTCTTCCATCTCAATAAATCCAAAAATATGCTTTTTCTTCTTTCCAAATTTTTTAGCTACCACGTATATATACACCCAGGGCTCTTTGGTTTCCATATACAGGAATACCGGTTTTGTCCGTATAAGATTCTTCCGCACAATTCGTAATAAATGTTTTGCCCTTCTTTCAAGGCTCGCTTTCCCTTTTACGGGTATCACATACTTCCCCTTACTATACAGCGCGATATAAGGATATGATGCCGCGTTCCCCCTTCGCAGTGAGCTTATTAAACCGCTGACTTTTTCCATGTACTCTTCCGCTTCTTCCGACACTTCCCTGTTCTTTGATGCCGCGTGCATAAGGATCGCGTCCTGCAATTTCGAACAAAGCCTTCCCATTTCATACCGGCCCGTTCTCTTTGTGAGCTTCATGGTACGGGTGAATATCTCCGCGCCTTTGTTAACATCCACGGCACTAATAACAAGATTTCCCGATTTCATATACCCGGAAATAAGATATTCCGCTGTTTTCAATTCTGAAATATCATGATAAGCCGATCCTAATGATTGAGCCTTTTCATGGATCTCCATTACATCTTTCAGCATTGATTCCGATATAATAGAAAGGCCTCCTGTTCTTAACAGGGTTTCTTTAAAAAGAGCCTCTATTTTTGACGCTTCTCCCTTAAACGGCAGTACTCCCACCGGCACCTTCGCGAAGAGGTATGACCCTGCTAAAAAAACAAACAGGGTGATAGCAAATAATCGAATTGATATTTTTTTCATAACCGGACTCCTGTTAAAAGAAGTTTAAAGTTTAAAGTTTTTCACCTTGCACCTGAGTAGTATATCCCTTTTCCATATGAATTCAATGTATTTTTTTTATTATTAGCAAATTACAATTGACAATGTTTTAGTATTTTAGTATTTTATATAAAAGAATAAAGAAAAAGGAGTTATTGATGAATGCTGATATATTAATAATTATTGCGATTGCTGCCGGATGGTTTATTTTAAACAGGTGGCTTCTTCCCAAAATGGGTGTCCCTACCTGAATGAACCAGACATGCTCTCCGGGTGAGAAGCAGCGAGTAAAAATAGAAGAATTTAAAAAATCAGGGAACAAAATTGAAAAATAACCGCCTCAGAGCTCTTATAAAGAGCTCTGAGGTAAATTAATTTCCAAAATAAAGGCTTTGAATCCCAGAATCAGTTCATTTTCCGGGAATTTCTCTTCCAATTCCTCCATTTTTAACATCAGGAATTCAAAAAAACTTCCATGATCTTTTTCTTTTATTTTTTCCAGGTCAATTATCAACCGGGGATCGGCCGATTTTTGTGTAATTAGAGTATTGGTGAGATTAACTTTTTCAAGTTTCTTACTTTTAAATGGTGCTTTAGGCAGATTCTTAACATACGTACTTTCCAGGTTAAGTATCCATAATGATTCCAGTTCTGTTAAAAATTCGGGAAATTCATACATAAACTTCACTTTTTCCCAACTGGTAAAATCTTTTCTTACACTACTCAGGGGATTGTTCTCCAGGCTCACGACATCAAGCTTTTTACAATTTTTTAGTGAATCCGGCAGTACATAAATACTGTTTTGATACAGTTTTAACGTCTCCAGTTTTTCCAATTGTCCAATCTCATTGGGAAGTTCCGTTAATCCGCATCGTTGTAAATCCAGCTGTTTAAGCTCTTTTAGTCGGCCAATTTCTTTAGGAATTGATTTGAAGTTACAGTCGGTGCAATTTAATTCCCGCAAGTTTGTAAAAGCAAAGATCTCTTTGGGAAATGCCGATAAATCGCTCAACGTCAAGGTTTTCACTTTTTCCGGGTTTTCCAGCTTCTTCTTAAGTTTTTTATCTGTTTTTTCCTGTATGCTGATAATTTCTTTTTTGATTATACTTTTCCCTTTCACTAACTGCCTGGTGGCTTCGGTAAAATCAAGGGATTCGCCGCCTTTTATTACTGATGCCGCGAAAACATCTTTAATATCATAGGGGTCGTTTTCATCTTTTACTCCCTTTGTATACATACAGGGATTCTCATACCACCCGGGATAAACCAGGGCGTTTATTTCATGCACCCTGGCTAAAGTCGATTCCACTGCCCAGACCGCAGCACGCAAACTCCCCTTCACTTCCAGGCATCCATGATTATAACTCGACACAATTTCAGTTTTAACACGGAGGTCTCCTCCCACAAAAACATGTGATCCTCCTATGGCAACGGCATCTGCGGTTAAATTGCCCTTTACGGTCAATGAAGGACCATAATCGGTTTCCCAGTTAACAAGGCAGGCGTTGATGGTCAGATTCTTTTTGGCGTGAATTCCCACGATAGTTTTTTCATTGTGCTTGAGCAGACCTTCGCTAAAGTCCAGTTCCAGGTTATAATTAAAGGTTGTATCTTTTTCAAAAACAATGATCCACTTATCGTCCTCTTCATTGGTTCCCGGTTTTTGTACCAGCTTGTATTCCAGGTTAGTATCCCTGTACCCCGCGCTGATTTTTTTGTTTAGTTCGGATTTGTATTTTTCAAAGGCTTTTATCTCACTGTCTAATTCTTTTCTTTGTGTCTGGCCCGCGGTCCCGGTTTTTCCATAGGCTATATGCAGAGTGTTCCCTTTTTGTTCGATGTGCCAGAATTTGCTGCTGCTTCCTTCGATGAATTCCAGTTTGTTTTTCATTGTTTTGGTTCCCCTCCTATATAATAGGAGGGGAAATTTCGTGTTTCGTCAAGTTTTTTTGGAAATTAATTGACCTCAGAGCTCTTTAAAAGAGCTCTGAGGTCAATTAATTTCCAAAATAAGGTTGTAAGAATAATTATCAAGATTAAAGTGGTATTTTATGAAAAATACAATATTGATACTGTTTCTATCGTCAGCCATATGCTTCTTCTTTTCCGCTGCCCAGGGCAAAACGAATAATCGTGCCGCACAGCTGAAAATAGTGGAGAAAAAGATTGAAGATATAAATTCAACTCCTCTGATAATACTGAGCAACAAATTCAGCCAAAAAAAATTCCGGGATGCCGGTCCCAAAAAAGATAAAATTTTTAGATATTATCAAAATAAAAGGCTTGAATTCACAAATTCCTGGGTATTTTACGACAGACATAACAGGATACGAAAATATATCACCCAGTATGACGAGCAGGATATGGCCAGGGATGTTTATTATTATGATGAGAAAGGCTCTCTTACCCTGGTTATGTTCTTATCAGCGAACCACGCAAGCTGCTCCGGTGAAGGAAAAATATATTTTCTAAATAAAAAACCGGTAAAAATTGCTGCTGTTTCAGACTGCTGCGGCAAAATCCGAACGATCCAGGATAATTTTAGAATGCGTAAGTGTACCCAAATACCACCGGAAGAAGTTCTTTCCCCGCACTATACAACAAAAGACCTGGTTAAAAAACTGAAACTTTCCCGGGCTCCCGGAAAAAAAATCTTTTACAAACCACGATCGCCAAAACCGGGTGATATTACTCTTATAAACGGAAATAAAGTCAGGATTCGAAACAAACCCTCTACAAAAGGAACAATTACGGCTACATCAACTATTTTGTATTACGTTAAAATTCTCTTAAAAGAAAAAGAAGAAACCATCGCTCCCTGGGGCACTCACAACTGGTACAAAGTTCAATACTACGAACGCCACTGGCATGATAATAAAAAAACAGGCTGCATCTTCGGCGCTTTTCTTGAACCGGTTTATGAAAGGATGAAGCAAAGTTGAGATAAAAAATCCGCCTCAGAGCTCTTATAAAGAGCTCTGAGGTAAATTAATTTCCAGTGTTATTCCTGGTTTCCGTAAATGCTTGTTTCTCCTCCAATAACAGCCTGGTTACCCAGAGAAACTGCGAGATCATTGGGAAGCTGCGTATTGTTGTATATTTTGAGATTACCGTCAACAGCGGAAAGCGACCTAAGCCCAAGACTGGTGAGCCCGTCATTATTCCTGATTATTAAATCAATGTTAATAGTCTCAATATTGGAAAGAGCATCCAGGGATGTAAGTAGATCGTGGTTGGTAATCAGTACATACCCATTGATGGAAGTTAGATTATTAAGACCTTCCAGGCTGGTAAGCCCATCGTTTTCCTGTATTACCAGGTCTCCGCCTATGGATTTAAGATTGCTCAGTCCCTTTATGTTTGTTAAAGAAGCGGTATCGTAATAA
>JAAENB010000430.1 GCA_024224995.1 bacterium
CAGGGCATGACCAAATTCATGTATCGCATTTGACCGGATCCAGTTCTCTCTCCGGGCAGCAGTAAACCATGAAAAGTTGGAACATGCGGTCCAGTTACCGCTTGAATCTCTACAGCCCCAATTATTAAAAATAATATTCAGGCTCATTCCATTAACCCTGTTATTCAAAGCCGTGCCAAGCCCATGCGTATGCGGTCCCACATCCTCAATCCGGATGCGAATATTCGCGCCGCTGGTGCCGCACTGGCCCCAACCGGTAAATTGAAGCCTGGAATTCGCTGCCCAGTTGCTTTCCACAGATTCCCTGATCCAGCCTCGTTCCGTTGCATTGGCAGTGGAAAGATTTTCCCAGCATACGGACAGGTTAGTCGTATTCCAGAGAGCGGTACTTAAATAATATCCCGGTTTAATATCACCGCCAATAGAACCATCACCCGCTTCGGCATAGACAAACCCGTCATATCCGGCTCCTTCATTCTCACAGCCAATAATCCCGGTTAGCACAAACACGGTTAACCCTAAAAAAATTATTGGAGCAAACACTCCTTTCAAGTCGATTCTCGTCATCATAGACCTCCACTATGTTATGTTATTAAGTTTCTATAGAGGTGCAAATACAAGAATCAATAACTCCTGTAAAGAGTTTAAAAAAAAAAGTGTAGGGACAAATCTGTACCCACAACAATTTTTTTGTGGGATTAAAAAAAAGCAGGAAATACGATTCCCGGGACAAATATCCCGGGTTTCATATTTATCTTAGAATAACTTACTAAATAAAATCAGCCAGGCAATATTAAAATAGATCACAATCCCGCCCATATCCACAAAGGTGGTAAGAAGGGGACTCGACACAACAGCCGGGTCCAGTTTCAGTTTCGTAGCGATAAGCGGAACAATAGCGCCGAATATGGTGGACCATAATACCTGGAGAGTAAGAGATAGAGAGATAACCATGGAAATCCTGAGTAAACTGTATCCCGGGGTCATATTTCCCGAATCAAAGAAATATACTCTAATAAATGTCATAAAACCAAGACAGAGAGAAAGCAAAAAACTGATAGTGAACTCTTTTTTTATAACTTTAAAGATATCCCTGGGAAAAAGCTCATTCAAAGTAAGAGAACGAAGCACCACAGTAGCGGACTGAGACCCCGTATTCCCACCGGCAGCATTCAGCAAAGGCATATAAAAAGTAAGTGCGATAATCGTAGTCAAAGTAGCCTGGTATGCCTCAACAATCAGTCCGGTCAAAAGGCCGAGAAACCCCAGGGTAACAACCCAGAAGGCCCGTTTCTTAAAATGAACAAAAGCCGGGACTTCGAGATAGGTCTTCTCTTCCACCCCGCCGCTAATAGCCATAAGTTTTTCAAGGTCTTCGGTTTCCTCTTCACGAATAATATCACTGGCATCATCATAGGTAACAATACCGCATAAACGGGCCTCTTTATCAACAATGGGAAGAGCCAGCAGGTCGTATTCTTCAATTGCCCGGGCCACAACTTCCTGGTCGTCGTTCGTATTACCGAAAATAACATCCTGTTTCATAATATTCTTGATCTTCTCTTTTGGAGAGGCCAGGATTATTTTTTGCAAAGAAACAAAACCAATGAGCGCGCCTAAATTATCAGTAACATAGAGATAATAAATAGTCTCTTTTGAAGGAGCTTCTTTTCGTATTTTCTTTATCGATTTTTCAACAGTATCATTCTCATGAAGCGTGGCATAATCCGTAGTCATAATGGCGCCGGCAGTAGCTTCCCGGTAGGAAGTAAGGTTAATAACGTCAATCCGTTCCGATTGAGGAAGAAGGATCAGAAATTTACTGGCGATATCCTTTTTCAGGTGTTGAAACAGGTCTGCCCTGTTGTCGTGAGACATTTCACGGAGCAGTTCCGCAACATTCTTTTTCATGCTTCCGGAAACCATTTCAACCTGCACATCCATATCAAGATAGCTGAAAATGGATTCCCTGGAATAAACCTCAACAAGATTCAATAACTGCCATATTTCATCGGGCTCAAGCATGCCCAGGAATTCGGCAATTTCTTTTGGGTGGCCTTCTTCCAAAAAAGACTTTAATACTTCATATTCCTGGCTTCTAAAAAGCTCCCTGATCTCAGGGACAAGGATAGGATTTTTCATACAACCCTCCTTTGTATGGTCTCACCTTAAACGCGGGAAGGCGAGGCAGAAAACCTCGCCTTCCGGCGTTTAAGGGCATCTCAAAGAGATGCTTTAAATCTATAACGGGACTAGTATTTAGTCGATTTCTTCAGGAATTCGGACATATTGTCCTCTGAATCCTTAAGAGACTTATAATAAGACGAGGCAATATCCCGCAGCGCGTTCCGGAATGTAGTTAAATGAGGGATAAGAAATTCTCTCTTAATTTCATTCCTCAGCGGAAAAGCGGTTGTATTCTTAATATCCCCCAGCTTTTTCTTGTCCAGGATTTTTCTACCCTTAAGAATATGGGAGAATTCCACATCCGTGGTCACCGTGGTTGTAGGAGAGGGATCGGTGATTTCAACAAGATTGCTGTCATCTCCGTAAAAAAGCTTTTCGTATATTTTAACTTCCAATTTGTTTACAGTCGATCCGTTGGTATAAATTTTCAGGGACTTGGTTTTTACTCCAACAATATTCCGCTTGTACACCTCATCCCGGATAAATGTATGCCGTTCCAATTCAATAAAATCTTTTTCCAGAGTATAGGTTGTCTGGTAGGGCAAAATCCGAATCCCCTTTGTTTCCAGAAGCTTATTCTCTTTGATTATATTCGCAATATCAGTCGCAATGGCAGCAATCTGCTTATCCATCTCCTCACCCTGATCATCAAGCTTTTTTGAAGAAAGTTTATAGGCATGACTGCCCTTCTTTGCTGGCGCTGTTGTTCCTGTTCCGGTTCCGGGTTTTTGGGCCATGGTAAAAACAGGGATCAGCATTAGTAAAATGATACTACACAATAGCTTTTTCATCACAAACTCCATTTTCAATTATAACGTATCACCTATATTTTCGTCGTTTATAATCCCTTTACTAAGTACTTTTTAACGGAAATAGCACGAAAACAGGAATAAAGAGCGCAAATCACCTACATTCCTATTTATCCTGATACTATAAAATACTAACACTACTGTCAATTACAAAATTTTTAACGGGATTTCCTGTTTAATTGCGGGATTCATAAAAAAAAATACAGTTGACCGGATCACGAACATGCTACATTATAATCATAATAAATATAGGATTGAATCCAAATACCTGTCCACGCAGGTATCTCAGTGTAAGGGAAAACAAAAATGCATAAGGTATTACTTATAGATCTATCGATTTATAAAAATTCACTGCTTAAAACATTCACGGAAAGCGGCTACGATGTTGTGGTCAGCGAATCAGCCTTTGACGCCATGGCAAAACTGAAAACCTATGACTTCGACCTGGTGGTCTCGGAAGTTGAACTTCCGGGCGACAACGCGTTTGATCTCTATAATTATATTCACCAGAATTACCCCTACATTCCAACAATAATGACCACAGAAAAAAATATCGACAATTTATTTGAAAAAATATTCCAGGAAGGTATTGGGAATGTCCTGTGCAAGCCCATTAACAAGGACGAACTGCTTAACCTGGCTGAAAAAATAATCACCAAAAAAAATATTTTTGGCCTCCATAATTATATGGAAAATATAACCGCGACAAAAAAAATACGGATTACCAGCTCCAAGCAGATAAATAAAGCCATTAGAGCCCTTATTAAAGAAATAAAAAACTGGGGATTCGCAATGGAAAGCGATATGACCCTGAGCCTGGTCCTTAATGAAATGACAATCAACGCGATTTACCACTCCCACGGCTATACCAAAGAAAAAGAAGCCCGGGTCCCGGTTCAACTGCCCGAAGGGCATTATGTTGATATTTTCTTCTGTAGAAACCAATTCGGATATGGAATCGCCATTGACGACTATAACGGAAAACTCTCCAAAGATAAAATATTAAACAGTATCAACAGTGTAATAGAGCAAAACAACCTCATAGAAAAAGCCGCAGAAACGGGTGAAGATATTTCAGCCTTCATTTCCGACACGGGCCGGGGGATCGACCTGGTAAGAAAACTGGCAATGGAATATTATTTCATTGTACATAAAGATGTAAGAACGGAAATTATCCTGGTTTTTAACAACGATTTCTCCGATGACAGCATTCACTACTCTTCATTAAAAATAATAGAAGACAGGGGCTAGCCTTACTTATTAAAATTTGTCAGGTCATTCATTGAGAGGCCCGAGCTTTTCTTTTCTTTTTCAGCGTGGAGCCGCCGGAGTTTTGCCGGCAGGTAGGAATCATTATAGAATTTAGCCAGTCTAAATATCTCCTGTTCCGAGAACTCTTTCCGGATCTTTATTTGCAGATTATAGTCTTTTTTTCTGAATCCCTTGTTTAAAATATGAAGGACATCGCTGATACTTTGCACAAAAATCCTGGTATAAATAAACATAAAGGCCAGCACCGTAAGAACAATAATAATAAAACTGCCAATGTGACTTTCGGCCACCTGCTTGTTTATATCCATATAAGAAAAATACAACATATAATTATTTCCTTCTATGGTGTCATAATCCTCTTTATCGCCGCCTTTGCTGTAATATTTTTTAAAGGTCTCATCATCTTTTATATTTTCTTTATCTTTTCTGTCAATAAGGCCGGTATTGTTATGATAGAGTCTTAAGACATGTTTATCCAATGAAAGGAAATCGCGAATCGCTTCCGGCGAGGCCACAGCTTTTTTGGGCTCCTTCACTGCCGACTCCTCCTTCTCTATACCCAGGAGACTTTGATAATATTCTCTCCGTTCTGTTCTCTTGTTTGTACCGGCGCTGTCGGTAAAAAAGCCAAATCCCATAAGGGAACAGACTATGGTAAATACCGCGATTGTTGCAATTGTTGTTGTATGATGCTGAGCCATTTTCGACTCAGCATTATGAATCTTCCCAAAGATCTTAATAATACGCACCAGCCGCAATATCCGGGTTACCCGCACGGCTTTGACTATTTTAAGAGCCCCGGCAGTCCCGGCAACAGCCCCGGCGGCAGTTGTCGCGTCAGTTACGCTCGGGAAAATAAGATTATAGACAGTTGGACCGGAGTCAACCAGAAGCAGGGGCACTGAACTCAGGAAATCTATCCAGCCCCGCTCGTAGAACCAGTATGCGAATATATCTTTTCTTCCGCCGCGTATTCCCGCGGCAGTAGTCCTGGTGGTAAATTCCACCGTAAATAAAAAGTCAAAAAAGAGACCGCAAAATATCAGCGCATTCCGGGCCGAAATACTCCAGTGCATATAGGTAGACAGTTCAAAAAGAAAGGTCTGGATTATAACCAGAACAATGGCCACCAGAATTAGATTTTCTAATATATCCCTGATCTTCATAGATACCCGCTTACCAGTTATTATCTCCCGCTATTCTATACAGCTCCTCAACCATCTTCCGGTTATACCCATAATGTTCAGCGTTTTTCATGGCAATGGCAAACCAGCTTTTGTCCGGAGATTCCGCTCCCCGGTCAACTTTGGTCACGGGCTTATAACTATGATACCTGGCAGATAATATATACAGGAGTCTGCAAATCCCGTCTTCAAGATCGGTCATATTCTCTTTTAAATTGGATTTTATTGCCAGCTGTATTTCATGCTCCGGCAAAATAGGCAGTTCATTTAGTATGGTGCGGGAAAGATCGGCAATATAGCGTTTAATCTTCCCCGGCATTTTAAGCGCGTCATCGAGATTCATATTATTTCCGCCCGAACCCAGGGGATATTTCATATAGGCCGCGTTCCGCACCATAAGCATGACCTTGGCGAATATAATATACTCACCACATTCAAGATTGGTTTTTTGAACCCGGACAATCTCGTTATAAATAAACTTTCTCCGGTCGAATATCTCGGTTAAATAGCGTTCCAGGATACCATACTGGAGTATATTTATTACACTGTTAAAACGATACCGTACATCCTTGTTCCTGAATATTGCCAGTATAAAGGCATGCAGTTTTTCCTGCTGAAAACGGATTGGCACTGGCGAACCGCTTATGAGCCTGTTCAAGATCTCCAGGTCCGCGGTATCAATAAATTCATCAATTACGGGAAGAACCTCCTGGCTTACCCGTTCATAGAGGTCGGAAATAAGCAGCTGCAATACCTGGCTCCATTCCAGGTTTGGAAAGAACTGGGGTGTTTTAAAGGTCTGCTTTAACTGGCCCATATTCTGGACAATAAAATTAAGCAGCAAGCCCTCACCTATGAGCAGGGGTTCATTCTTGATATTTGGATTTTGCAGGAGATGATTCACAAAATCACTCATTTTAGCTCTGTCTTCAGGCATAAAACAATCTATCGACCTTATTTATTATCTTTATTTAATTCAAAATATATTATTATGTATATAAATCAATTTGTCAATAAGAATAACTTTATTTTGTTGTACGTTTATACTAACGATTTAACCGGACTCCCGTTTGGGCAGGAACAGGTTCGCGAACATTCCCACTAACAGAGATACAACACACCCTATTGGTACAAACCAGGGCCAAAATATTTTGATATCCAGTGAGATAAGAAACTCAACCCAGAACCACATACTATTGAGATCCTGGCCCTGGGGCAGGGGCATCATGATTCTCACAATAACAACAATACCTGCCAGCACTCCAATGAGAGCCGCGGTTTCATTAAATGTTTTGGAAAACCGTCCCAGGATAAATATCCCCAGCATTCCGCCATAGGTTATGGATGCGATAGTGAGTCCCAGCTCCACCAGGGGACTCTTATTGTCGGATAATAACGATGAAATGGCAATAATTACCAGGGTCCAGGTAAGGGCGATAATCCGTGATAAAAACAATTTTTTCCTGTCGGAATAATCTTTTCCTGTTATACCCAGGATATCGATCGCGGTTGAAGCCGACAATGAGTTGATCGACGAACTGAGAGTAGACATGGCTGCCGCGAAGATTCCGGCCAGCATAAGTCCCTTAAGCCCCACCGGTAGATAATTAATAATAAAAACAGGCATAATCTCATCGGGTTTGGAAAATCCCTTATTCTGCATCAGTACCATAAGAAACAGTCCCAGGAGCATAAACAGGGCAAACTGAAAGAATACAATAACACCGCTGTAAATAATCGCTTTTTTTGCCGACCGTTCATCACGGCAGGTAAGAAGGCGCTGCACCATAAGATGATCGGTCCCATGTGAAGCAAACGAGAGAAGAGCTCCACCAATGAGGCCTGAAAAAATATTATATGAGCCCAGCAGGCTTCTCCATCCCTGCTCCAATCCGCTTGAAACAACAGTAAGACGCTCCCCCGGTATCTTAGCAAAAATTGATAAAAAGGATTCGTCCATAATATATACAACCATACATATTCCGGCTATGGCACTCACAATATACAGCCCCAGCTGGATTGAATCAACGATTACTACGGACTTGATTCCGCCGTACAGGGTATAAACAAACGTCGCCAATCCAATGACAACTACTGAAGTAGTATAATCCATCCCCGTGAGCAGCTTTAATGGAATTGCTGTTACGAATAACCGTATACTATCGCCAAGGAGGCGTGTTATATGAAAGATCACGGCAATTATCCGCCGCGACGATATGCCAAAACGATTATGTATAAACTGGTATACCGTATCAAAATCCCCGGCAAAATATTTGGGCAGCAGCACCACCGCAACCAGAATTCTGCCAAGAATATAGCCCAGGGCAACCTGCAAAAATCCCAACCCGCTAATATAGGCAAGCCCCGGTATGGAAATAAAAGTGAGGGTACTGGTCTCTGTTGCCACGATTGAAAAACAGGCCAGCTGCCACGGAATGGACTTCGCTCCCAAAAAATAATCTTTTACGTTCTTCGCCTTTGAAAAGCTAATCCCAATAACATTAATAAGAACAAAATAACCAATTATAATAACAAGATCAATTCCACCAAGTTTCATTATCTCTCTCTTAAGAAGCTAAATTTTGCTTGTGCGCGGGCCTGGAAGTAGTATGGGCTCTTTGGATTGCTGCGGAACTCGCTCCGCTCAAACAGTCCTCACAACCCAAA
>JAAENB010000431.1 GCA_024224995.1 bacterium
AAATTCATATCATATTTTATTTCAATTAATAAGGAGAACAGCAATGATAATTATTACTAATCCACACGACAAATTTTTCAAAGAGATATTCGGCAATAAAGAGAATGTAATCGATTTCATAAACGGGATCTTCCCCAAAGAAATAACAAAAAACCTGGATATGGAGACTCTTGCCCTGGACAAAAACTCGTATATTGACGAACATCTGCAAGAATATTTTTCCGATGTCGTCTATAATTGCATCTACAAAGGCAAAATCCCTATTAAAATAACAATTCTTTTTGAGCACAAAAGCTACTATGTACAATATCCCGGTATTCAGCTCCTGAAATACATGGTTCAGACCTGGGATCATCAAATGGACCAGGAAGGTGAAGATATCACCCCTGTAATTCCCATAGTAGTGTATCACGGCAAGAAAAAATGGAACAGCAAACCCATCTGGAAGTACTTTAAAGGGATTGATGAGAACCTGAAAAGGTTTATGCCCGATTTCGAGTATATTCTTACGGATCTTTCTAAGTATTCGGACCATGAGATTGTAGACGTGCTCTTTAAGAATGCATTGGTAAAAAGTGCCATCCTGGTAATGAAAAATATTTTTGACAGGGATAAACTGAAAAAGCACACGAAAGACTATTTTGAGATCGCTGAATCCTATTTTGGAGAAGAAAAAGGCTTGAAATTTATCGACAGTCTTTTAAGATATTTACTTTATGGAGGAGGTTTGCATCCAACAGATGTGGCAGAAGAAGTGAAAAAGATATCACATAGAGGGGGAAAAGCGGTTATGACAGCAGCGGAAAAACTCGTTGAAGAGTTGAAACTGGAAGGAATTAAGAAAGAAAGAGCGAAAGGTATTGCAGAATATCAGGAGTTATTAATAAAATTTCTTACTACAAAATTCGGTAAGGCTCTTACTCAAAAAGATAAAAAGTTTATCATCAAAACAAAGGACCATGACAAGCTGAAAGCGGCTTTAGAGAGCATCCTCGCAGCAACAGAGAAGAACGAAGTTCTGGATAAATTGAAATAAGATATCAGGAATTTACGATTTCTTTTATCTTATTTTTTGATATAAAGGCATCTATTAAAATTTTTATAACTTTTTTATCTTCCTCAGGGAACTGTTCAATCATTTCAAATTGCTTCAATAATTCATAATCGGAAATTTCTGTTCCCGAGGAATTTTCATTTTTATCAAACAGGAGATAATCTGCGGAGATGTTCAGAGCTTCGCAGATTTTTTTTAATGCCGGAGCAGTAGGCACGGAATTACCAATTTCATATCTTCCTATCAAATTTTTATGCAGCTTAACCATATCTGCCAGCTTTTGCTGAGAAAGCTTATTCTTTTTTCTAATATACCGCAATTTTTCACCAAAAGTCATAGTTCTTTTCCCATAATTTCTTATATAATACTATATAAGTTTTTTTTATAAAAAACAAGTAAAATTAATTGACATAAAACAGCAAATGGCAAATATTAGAACACCATAAGGTGGCAACAACCCAAACCAAACACCCCTAGAGGTTCAAAAAAAAGAGCCCTTAACTTACTTCGCACCTGAGTTTAACCTGCTCTTCCCTGGGATTGTCAACCTTAAATTAATTATCCCTCAAGGAGGCCGTTATGACGCAAACACAACAAAATGACAAGCAGGTTATTATCCGGACTATTCCGGTGAATAACAAGGCTATTACTCTGGACGAAACAGAAAGAGAAGCCCTGGAAGCTGTTCTGAAAGAAATAATCCTCAATCTCCCTATTGATCCAAACTCAGCCGAGGAAGTATACCGCTCCGATGTACAGGAAAACCGTGATCATTTTCAACTCTTCCTGTGCAGTTACGAAATGAGAGCACTACGAAGATTGTTAGGCAAAATCAGGTAGTTCAATAATATACTATTACCGGGAGGATAACACTTATGTCAAAAATTTTAAAACAACATATAAGCACTTTACAAAGATGGCTGGATGAGGGAATGTATTGTGAAGAAGAAAAAATCGTAACTAAATTTATGATGAAAAAATTCGGTGCCGAAGTACCGGATGAAGAAATAGAACCATTAAAATCATTAGAAAATTATGATCTGGTGAATACAGCTTTAGATCACATAGTCTCAATAATAGAGAAAAAAGAAACACCGGGTATACCAAAAACATAGTGATTTTCCCCCCTGCCCCCGGAAATTTGTATTGACGTATTTCCCCGATTTTATAGATTCCCATAACATAATGGTGTTATGTTACGATTTTACAAAAACAGGAGTGACCTATGGCTTTAAATCCCCTAGTTGATGCAAGAGATATTCGATTTTCCCTATTTGAGCTGCTGGAAATAGACAGGCTCGGAGAAAAATACCCCCGTTTCGCGGATTTCGACCGGGAAACGTATGAAGAGATATTAGACCTGGCAGAGAGAATTGCCGTTGAAAAGATATACCCCACAAACGCCGAGGGAGACAAAGAAGGATGTCACTATGATCCTCAAACAAAGGGAGTAAAGCTCCCTGAGAGTTATAAAGCCCCGCTCGACGCGTATTATGAAGCAGGATTCCTCACCATCTCCGATGAAGAAGAGATCGGTGGAATGGGCATGCCTTTTTCCATAGGAGCAACCTGTACGGAAATGTTCATTGCCGCGAGCCTGGCCCAGACCATATACCCGGGACTGGCCCACGGAGCACTGCTCCTCATTGAAACCTTTGGAACGGAAGAGATGAAAAAGCTCTATTGCGATAAAATACGATCCGGGAAATGGGGCGGCACCATGTGTCTCACGGAACCGGAAGCGGGAAGCGACGTGGGAGCGCTCAAGACAAAAGCAGTAAAGCAGGAAGACGGCACCTATTTAATTACGGGCCAGAAAATATTCATATCGGGCGGAGATAATGACTATTATGAAAATATGCTCCACCCGGTGCTTGCCCGTATAGAAGGAGACCCAAAAGGAACAAAAGGAATATCCATATTCCTGGTCCCCAAATACCATGTAAACCCCGACGGAACCCTGGGAGAACAAAATGATGTAGTCTGCTCCGGAATAGAGCACAAGATCGGGCTAAAAGGATCGGCAACCTGCTCCATGAGTTTTGGCGATAACAACAAATGCCTGGGCTATCTTCTGGGAGAAGAACGAAAAGGGATGAAGATAATGTTCCAGATGATGAACGAAATACGCCTGGGAGTAGGACTCCAGGGACTGGGAATATCGAGCTCCGCCTACCTGCATTCGGTAACGTACGCGAAAAACCGTGTCCAGGGCACACATGTAACCCAGATGCTCAATCCCGACGCGGAAGGAGTACCGATTATAGAACATCCTGACGTAAAAAGAATGCTGCTCTGGATGAAATCCCATGTAGACGGCATGCGGATATTCACTCATTTCCTGGCAAAATGTATTGATATAGATCATGCAGGAGAGGGAGAGGAGCAGCAAGAGGCCCAGGCTCTTGCGGAATTCCTGCTGCCCATCAGTAAGGCGGGCAATTCCGATACATCGGTCCTCGTAGCTTCTGAAGCCATCCAGATATTAGGCGGATACGGATATTGTTCCGATTACCCGGTAGAACAGTTACTCAGGGACGCGAAAATCGGCCCAATATTTGAAGGAACGAACGGTATTCAATCCCTGGACCTGACCATGCGGAAACTGCTTTTGAACAAGGAACAGTATAATTACCAGATATTTAAGAAAAGAGTAGAGCAAACCATAACAAAAGCACAGGGAATAGTTGATGAAAAATACATTGATCCCGTACAAAAAGGAATAGAGCGCGTTGATGAGATCGTAGACATGTTCAAAGAACAGATGACAGGGGGCAAATATCTCCATATTTTCATGAATGCCACCCCTTTTCAGCAGGCCATGCACATGCTGGTAATGAGCTGGGTCCATCTCTGGTCATTAACTGCCGCGCAGCCTGCACTGAAAGAACTGGTAGGAGACACAAAGGGAGAGGAACGGAACAAGATCCTGTCGGAGAACAGGGACGCGGCTTTTTACAGCGGCCGGGTACTCTCTTCACAATACTACATAGGCGTGGAAATGCCCAAATTCTTCGGAAGGATCGATTCCCTCCTTGCCGGGGAAACCGCAGTAATAAAAAGCAGCATCTCCACCTTTTCCGGAGCACCGGAAGAGTAAGGTGATCGGAAGCCCTTCGGACCGGGTAATCGGTAAGTCTTTATTCTTTACCTGATCACCGATTACCCGGCCGCAGGCCACCGATCACCTTACTCAAGTTATGTCACTTTATTTCCCCAAAAGCAAAAAAATACTTATCTAATTTCAGAAAAGGCCGATCTGGTTAGTAGAGCCGAAATCTCTAAATTTATATAGTATAGACAAAAAGGATAACAGGATGTTTTTGGGCAGCAAATTAATGGAAACAAATCATCTCTTAGAGAAGGCACTTGATGTGGAATCTCTCAGGAGAAAAGTGATATCGAACAACATATCAAATGTTGATATCCCTCATTTTAAAAGAAGTGAGGTTAATTTTGAGAGCGAACTCAGACGGGCTGTTAGTGAACGGGAACAGGCAGACAAGAAGCTTCCCGTGCTCATGACCGATAAAAAGCATATACCCTTTTTTTTATCACGGGATATACAGGGAGTTCGCCCCAGGGTAAACCTTGATTTCGCAACAACAATGCGGAATGATGGAAACAATGTTGATATAGAAAAAGAGATGGTAGACGCGGCCAAAAACCTGATGCGGTATAACTCTTTTATCGCCAGCCTTAATCATAATTATAAAATGATAAAAATGGCAATGAAACCGTCGTAAAAGGAGATAAAACATGGGAATGTTTGACACGTTTAATATAGCATCAACAGGACTTACGGCTCAGCGGCTTCGGATGGATCTCATCAGTAGTAATGTCGCCAATGCCACAACCACGAGAACACCTGAGGGTGGTCCGTACGTACGAAAAAGAGCAATATTCGCGCCGGTGAATATTCGGCCCTTTTACAAATCACCGCTGGTTCCCGGAAGAATCGACCATGGATCGGGAAAAGGGGTCCGGGTAGTAAAGATAGAGGCCGATAAAGAGCCATTTAGACTGGTATGGGACCCAAAACATCCTGATGCCATTAATACGGGCCCTAAAAAAGGGTATGTGGAAATGCCGAATGTAAACGTGGTAACGGAAATGACCGATTTAATTTCAGCATCACGGTCTTATGAAGCGAATGTCCAGATGGTAAATAACGCCAAATCAATGTACAATAAAGCGCTCGAAATAGGAAGAGGATAGAACAAGAGAAGGAAGGTAAGATATGATTAAAGAAAATTCAGGCAATATGGAAGTAAACATTTCTCATGACCTTTCAAGGAAAATGAGTATTACCCGGTACGACAGGTTCTCAAATTTCGGGAATGACCTGTATATGGCATCAAAAATAGAAATGAGACAGGGACAGGTAAAGGAGGTACAGTAATGATAACGCAACCATTAGGATTAGGGCATGTCGTAAAAATGAAAACATCTGACCCGCTCCATTATAATAATATGACACAAAAAACGACCGTCAAAGACGACGTATCATCATCATTCAGAGACCTGTTAAGCGGTGCAATCAGCAAAGTAAACAATCTCCAGGTAGATTCCGAAGACCTGACCGAAAAAATGATATATGATCCGCAATCAGTGGATATACATACGGTAATGATCGCGGCTCAAAAAGCCGAAATAGCACTGGGCTTTACCAAAGCCGTACGAGACGAGGCCATACGAGCCTATAGAGATCTTTTAAATCTAAGATAAAATAGAATAGGGGGCTTCCCCTACTCTACAAACATCATCAAGAGTTTGGATACCTCCTCTTGATAGGGGTGAAACAAGAATATTTTCACCCCTATCAAGAGGAGGTATCCAAACTCTCGTCGGAAAACATTATTATACCAGCCATTTTTTGACTAATTACCACTATCTGTCCAAAAAAACAGGAAATTAATTGACATTTTTTTTTATTCTTTTTAAAGTGTATTATGTCACATTAGATATTCGAGCATTTATGTGCCTTCCACACATGGGAATATATATACGGAATTGAATCTTTAACAGTAATTAAGGGGGAAATATGGGCGAATTTTTTAAAAGAATTATAAACCAGGGAAAGGAGATATTCGGCAAACTCGACAGAACCAAGAAGATAATAGTTGGTGTAGTACTGGGAGTTGTTCTTATTTCGTTTATCGCTCTCTTTTCTATATCGAGCGGAGAGCCCAATACCCTGCTTTTTGCCGACCTGGGTTCCAATGATTTTGGACAGGTAACAAAAAAACTCGAAGAAATGGGTTATTATTATACAACCAGCGGTACAACCTCAATCATGGTTAAACCGGCGGAACGGGAGGTCATTCTTACCAGGCTTGCCCAGGAAAATATGATCCCCAAAGGTATTCCCGGGTGGCAGCTGTTTGATATTTCAAACTGGACCGACACGGAGAAACAGCTTGATGTCAAGTATATGCGGGCGCTCAGGGGTGAGGTAAAACGGCATATTGAGTCCCTTAAGAATATTGAAACGGCTTCGGTTGATATAGCCATAGCCAAGGACAGCCTCTATTCCGACAAACAGCAGCCATATACGGCAGCCATAACCGTAATGCTGGCGCCGGGATTCGATAAACTCAGCAAAAAAGAGATCAAAGGTATAACCTACCTGGTATCACGGGCTGTGGGGAACAGGCTCACCCCGGAAAACGTTACCATAACCGATGATCACGGAAAAATAATTTCCGATTTCGATGACGAGTTCGACAAAGCAAAGACCGAATATACGATCCTTGAGTACCGGAATAAAATAGAAGAACGGGCCCGGGCAAGGCTATTACAGGACATCCGTAAAGGACTGGAACGGATCTATTCCGTAGACCGGATACAGATTGTCCGGCTCAATATGGACTTCAACTGGGACAAGATCTCGGAGAAGCAGGAGATCTATACTCCAATTGAAACTGAGAAGGACAACCCGGCAACCCCCTACTCCGAAAGAAAAACAAAGGATTCCCTGGAAGTTTCGTCAAAGACAACTGAAGAAAATTTTAAGGGTCATGGTTGGAATCCCCAGGGACCTGCCGGAACAGAGAGCAGTACCCCACCGGGATATAAAGCAAGCGATGATATGTACACAACATATTCCAAAAAGGAGAATATAAAAAATAACCTCATCAATAAAACATTGCGTGAGATAGACAGGGACCCCTATGATGTTAAAAAACTGTCCGTGGCTATTGTAATTGACGGACAGCAGCATCTCCCCACGCTTCCGAATGGGGACCCCGATCTTGACCGCAACAAAGATCCTATTCAGACGCCTATCAAACCGGAAGATCTTAAAAAAGCTGAAAATGTTGTTAAAAAATCGATAAATTTCAGCGAGGTGCGCGGTGACCAGGTAGCAGTTGAAAACATTATGTTTGATAGAACTGATCAATGGAATGCTCTTCGCGAAGATTTCAAGAAAAAAGAGCAGGCGAAAAAACTTCTCCTGGCAGCGCTTATTGGGGTGATTGCTTTATTCATTGGTTTTCTCCTCTTCAGGACAATCCAGAAAGAGCTGGAACGAAGACGGCGGATACGGGAAGAGCAGCTGGCTCTTGAGCAGCAAAAAATGAGAGAAGCAGCTCTTCGGGCAGCAGAGGAAGAAGGTATTGATGTTGAACTTTCTCTTGAAGAACGGGCACGAATGGAATTGCAGGAAAACGCCATGAACCTGGCAAAAGAACGGCCTGATGATGTAGCCCAGCTTCTGCGAACATGGCTTGCGGAAGAAAGTTGATTTTAATGGAAGAAAGTTGATCCCGTAATGCTGAATAACAGAGAATTGAATTATAATTCCGGCGTGCGTGTTTCAGAGTACGCCGGAGAGGAGGAATATTGTCACGGTTAGTATTTAAGCCTGCTGAAATAAAGCAGACTAAGATGGCAAAGCAGATAGAGCTTCCGCACAAGTACCAGAAAAACCTTATTGAAACTGAAGAATTCAGTGAATTTGAAGTTGATGAAGAAGGGAATCCTATTGATGTATACCAGGGTCCGTCAATTGAGGAGATGGAAGCCGAACTGGAGCGGTACCGGCGTGAAACAGAAGAAGAAGTTAAGGAAATGCTCGAAGGAGCCCGGGAAACAGCCAGGCGCATTGAAGAAGAAGGAAAAACAGCGGCCTTTAATGAACTACAGCAGGCGCGCGAGCAGATCAAAGTTGAAATGGAACGCCTCAGGATAGACTCCGAGCAGGAGATAGAGCGGGGAAAGTTTGAAGCTGAAAAAATGATCAAAGAGACGGAGCTGAAAGTTTCGGAAATTGAGCATGAGGCTTATAAAAAAGGGTATGAAGCAGGACGGGAAGAAGGTTTTAAAGACGGCCAGGCCGAAGTAATGAGACTCATTGACCGGCTGGGCACTGTTGTTTCAACTGCAGTGGATATCCGGGATGACCTTATTCGATCATCGGAAAAACTGATGACGGAAATGATCCTGATGATTTCCAGGAAAGTCATTAAAGATGAAATAGTGGAACGGCGTGAAGTTGTTATCAACAACATCAAAGAAGCGATCAAAAGAGTAAAAGACAGGGACAGGATAGACATTCGGGTCAACTTTGCGGATCTCGACATGACAACGGCTCACAAAGATGAACTCATAAAAATGATGGAATCCCTTAAAAAAGTAAACATCTATGAAGATTCCCGGGTTGAACGAGGCGGCTGCATCATTGAAACCGATGTAGGAGCAATTGACGCCAGAATCTCCACCCAGTTAGACGCAATAGAAGAAGCAATAAGAAACACCAGTACGTTATAGCAGAGTGAGAAACTGAAAAAATCAGGCTGATAAACAGCATCAGGTCGAGAAGCAGCAGCTCTTTGGGTTGTGAGGACTGTTTGACCAAAGGGAGTTCCGCAGCAATCCAAAGAGCTGCTGCTTCTCGACCACGCAGATAAACGCAATTAAGCTGCGCGCACAAACCATTAAACGAGGAATTACATGATAAAAATACTCCCCCACGACAGCGTCGACGTTCTCAGCAAATACAAGCAGATACTGGATGAAGTTGATGTTGTTCAATTTTGCGGTAAGGTGGAACGAATAATCGGCCTAACGATTGAGTCCATCGGTCCTGCGGTAAAATTCGGGGATCTATGCAAAATAAAAATTGCCGACAGAGAATATCTCTTTGCCGAGGTTGTAGGTTTTAACCGGAACCGGGTTATTCTTATGCCCATTGGAGATATGCGTGGAGTTGTTCCGGGCACTGAAGTATATGCAGCCGGAACCTCGCTCATGGTACCTGTTGGTGATGAGCTCCTGGGACGGGTTATTTCCGGTGTGGGAGAACCAATTGACGGCAAAGGACGGATCTTTACCAAAACCAAATATCCTGTTGAAGGACGAAGCATTAACCCGCTCAAGCGGACCGTTATTGATAAACCCCTATCCGTAGGGATCAGGGCCATAGACGGCCTTCTTACCATAGGCCGGGGCCAGCGAGTTGGAATCTTTTCCGGTTCGGGAATAGGAAAATCGACTCTTATTGGCATGATTGCCCGGTATACCGATGCCGACATAAACGTAATAGCCCTTATTGGAGAACGTGGACGTGAAGTAAAAGATTTTGTTGAAAAAGAGCTGAGTAAAGACAGTTTAAAGAAAACCATAATTATTGCCGCGACTTCGGATCAACCGCCAATGGTACGGCTCCGGGGGGCGTTCCTTGCTCATTCAATTGCCGAATACTTCCGGGACCAGGGAAAAGACGTTAACCTGCTAATGGACTCCGTAACCCGGTTTGCTATGGCTCAGCGGGAAGTGGGCCTTGCGGCAGGAGAACCGGCAGCAACACGGGGATATCCGCCATCAGTATTTTCCCTGCTTCCCCGCTTAATGGAGCGGTCGGGAACAAGCGATACCGGGGGAAGTATTACCGGGTTCTATTCGGTATTGGTGGAAGGAGATGATATGAACGAACCGATAGCTGACGCGGTTCGCGGGATACTGGACGGGCATATTGTTCTGGACAGGAAAATTGCCAATAAAGGGCACTACCCTGCTGTTGATGTACTTGCTTCAATATCACGATGTATGAAAGATGTTATAACCCCGGAACACCGAGATGCTGCAAACAGGCTGCGGGAGCTGCTTGCAGCGTATACCGAAGCCGAAGACCTCATAAATCTCGGGGCCTATGCTCGAGGATCAAATCCAACGGTAGACACAGCAGTCGATATGATGGGAACGATTAATTCATTTCTCAGACAGGAAGTATACGAAGCGGAAAATTTCGATTCAATAATATCAAGGCTTATGGCACTGTTCACAGAAGAAAAAGCGCCTCTAACGGGAACAGGATTCTCGCAGCCGGCTTTTGCGCCAATAGTAAACGGCTAAACCGGGATAAGCGGGAAAGGAACAAACAGTGAAACGATTTCAATTTAGCTTACAAAAGCTGCTCGACATACGGGAAGCCAAAGAACTGGAAATAAAAAACGAGTTGGCCCAGCTGCTCGGTGTTCAGAACATCGAACGGAGAAAACAGGATCAGCTGCGGCAAACCATAGAAGCGCAGCAGCAGACATTACAGCAAAAAATGAGAAAAGGCGGGTATGGCGCTTCTGAAATAATCAGTACGGAACGGTATATATCACTCTCCTTGAGGGCTATTGACATTTCAGAAGTAAATATAGAAAAGATGGAACCGGAGATAACAGCGGTGCGGGAACGGCTCATTGAGGCGTCACTTGAAAAAAAAGTAGTGGAGAAGCTGAAAGAAAAAAAATTCAGCGAATACACGTATGAAGCAAACAGAGAAATTGCGAAAGAAAGCGACGACATGAACCAGAGAATTTATCAAAGAAGGTTACAGGAGGAAAAAACAAAAAATGACCGATGAAATTAAGGCTATTAAAGAAAGGATCAGCAAATTAAAAAGCAAAGAAAAAGAACTAAAAGAAGACCAGGAAAAACTGACCCTGGAGTTAATCCGGGCCGGCAACAGTATCAAAAAAAAGATCTATTGTAAAAAACAGGGTTAGCCTATGATTGATGATATGTACGCAATAATGGACAGAATAAATGAAATAAAAAGCAGGTTCGGTTTAAAGAAAGAACAGGGACAGGAAAAAGTTAATCCGGCACAAACAGAACAGAACTATGAGACCATCCATAAGAAAACGCTGGAACAGGTAAAAAAACCGGACCGGGATTACATAAACACTCTTGCGGACAAACACGCAAGCAATAACAATGTTCCCTCGTCACTGATTAAAGCGATGATAGACGTAGAATCGGGATATAACCCAAAAGCGGTATCGCCAAAAGGAGCAAGGGGACTGATGCAGCTTATGCCTTCTGTTTTAAAAGATATGGGAATTAGCAATCCTTTTGTCCCGGAAGAAAACATTAAAGGCGGCGTAACCCTTATGAAAGAGCTCCTGGAAACCTATAAGGGGGACTATAAAAAAGCCCTGGCAGCGTATAACGCGGGGAAAAAAGCAGTAGACCGCCATGATGGAGTCCCCGATTACAAAGAGACTCAAAACTATGTTAAAAGCGTAATAGACAGCTATATGAAAAATAAATGAGTAACTAGTATTTAACAACAAGGAGTATGTTATGGCAAATTTATCTGATCGATCAAAGATCATTTATCTCTTTATATTGATTCTTTTCCTGGCGGGATTTGGTCTGTTCTGGATGGACTATATTGGTCTTGTTGATATACAAAGCCGGATTAACAAATTCCAATCCGAACCGGAGCTGGTTGTTGACGCAGCCGACGATGAACCCTCTCTTATTGAACGGGAAGAATTTGAAAAAGAGAGGCAAAAACTACAGGAACGGGTTGAAGAGCTGGACAAACGTGAACTATTAGTCGCTGAAGCCGAAAAAAACCTGGAATCCAGCCAGGAAAAGCTTGAAGAGGTAGAAAACGGACTCAAACTGGAAAAGAAAAAATTTGAAGATGAGAAAAAGAAGTATTCGGGTTACATAAAAAATGTCAAAGACCTGGCGAATAAAATAGCCAATATGCCGCCCGAAGAATCGGTAAAGATTTTAGAAAAATGGGAAGATCCGCTCATAATAGATGTCCTCAGGCAAATGGATGCGGAAGCCGCAAATGCCGGCAAGGTAAGTATTACCTCATACCTGATGACTCTTATGGCAAAAGAAAAAGCAAGCAGGATCATGTACCTTATGACACAATTATAGCAGTTCATTGTGAGCAGCTACTCAGCGAAGACGGATAATAATACCAAAAAAAATAAATAAATCTTGACTTTTTGGCATGGGTTTGTCCAATTATTTTTCAAAAATAAACCGGCTATACGGGAGGGAGCAGCTTAATATCAAAGCAATCTATCTCCCTGTTATGTTGTCCCCATATAAAAAAAACAAGGGGATGTTATAAAGAAATAAGAGAAAAATCAGGAGTATCAAAAACAATGACGTTGCAAAAAATTCCAAACCATGATGTTAATTTAATGCGAATAATGGCTCACCTGTGTAAGAATGATGCTGTCTCTGATGAAATTATGGAGATAATAAACGATATTGGGCATGACTATAAATGCTTGCAGTTTAGAAATGAAATCCTTGAGGAAAAAGTTAACATTGACTCGAAAACAAACCTGCTCAAGTACCGGGAAGATTTCCTGGCTCTCATACTCAAATCGGCTTCCAGGATGCTGGACAGCTCTGCCGAAGGCAGGTATAACTTAGCATACATACGGTTCGATCTTGACAACTTCTCGTTCCTGAACAACCGCTTTGGTCACGAAATGGGCGACCGCGTTTTAACAGATATAGCACACCTCTTAAAAGAGAACTCCCGTCCTACTGATTATGTTATCCGGTTTGGCGGTGAAGAATTCGATGTAATGCTTCCCGCGACCGACATTACCGGCGCCAAAACCTATCTCAACAAGATCTACACAAACATGCAAAAATTACAATATACTGTTGAAAATAAAAAGGTCACTATTTCCGCCAGTGCGGGAGTGTCTCTTTTTTCAATGCCCTTAAACAATTTAAAAAGTATTAATACCATTGATATGAATAAAGAATATATCGACCTGCAAAAGCTGGCCGATGACGCCCTGTATGACGCTAAAATTTCCGGAAAAAACCAGTTCAAAGTACACGATATGGATACAAATTACCAGGCCATCCGCAAAGCTTACAGTAAATCAAAACTAATGGCTGCTTCTTAAGAGCAGCGGCCCCCGTGGTCGCGTCTTAGTATAAGGTATATGAACCCGGAATTACGTTTTTCGGTATATTAAGACACGACCGACTCCGTGTAACGGGGAAAAAATACGTCAGAAACAAAATAGTGTTGCGGGCTGCATCCGGCCTTGAAGTAGTATGGGCTCTTTGGGTTGTGAGGACTGTTTGAGCAACGCGAGTTCCGCAGCAATCCAAAGAGCCCATACTACTTCAAGGCCCGCGCACAAGCAAAATTTATTGCCGGTACTCATCAATCAACTTCAGGATCTCGTTTTTCCCCTCCCTCTTCTCTGCTGAGGTAAAAAACATGGCATCCTGATCTATACCAAGCGCTTTTCGTATTTTTGCCACATTTTTCATCCTCTGATTCTTCGACAGCTTGTCGCATTTGGTCAGGGTGATAACAACCGGAACCTCGTGTTCTATTAAATAATCAATAATATCATGCTCAAACTGGTCCGGAACTCTTCGTATATCAATCAGGAGAAAGGCCAGTTTTAAATGCTCCCTGTTTTTAATAAATTCCTTTATGAGCGGCAAAAATGTCTTCCGGAGCTCTGCCGGAAGCTTTGCGTACCCATAACCGGGAAGGTCTACTATTGAAGTATTATCGTCCACTACGAAAAAATTTATGGCCTTTGTTACCCCGGGTTTTGATCCTGTTTTCACCAGGTTCTTTCTTCCCATAAGCATATTAATCAGTGACGATTTCCCAACATTGGATCTGCCGAAAAAGGCAAATTCAGGGTAAGGAAATTGGGGAAACTGCTCCGCCTTAAGGCAGCTCTTTAAGAAATATACATTTTTCATTTTCATTGATTTGACCTGTTATTTATTAAGAACTTTTTCCAGGAGTATTGCATTGTCATCACCGTAATATTTTTTCCGCATCCCGGTTTCGGAAAAACCAAGGCTCCGGTAAAATCCCCTGGCAGCGGAATTTCTCTCCCGGACTTCACAATAGATTTTTTCCGGGTTTTCATGTCTTAAGAGGGCTATAACTCGATCTATTAGCGCAGTGGCAATCCCTTCCTCTCGAAAAGATTCTTTTACCGCGATATTATTCAACTGTATCTCACCCGCGACATTCCAGGCAACGGCAAAAGCGATAATCTCCTTTTCGAGAGGACCAATCAACTCCGCGATTATAAATACGGAAAAAGCTGTCTTCAGTTCTTCTGCATAGGATTTTCTGCTCCAGGATATTGAGTTATTGGAGCCGATCGAATAAATACTGTCGATATCCTCTTCTCTCGCGCTCCTGATTTCAACCGCAGCTCTCTTCACCACCAATCTCAAAGAATCCCGGCAACCAATCCCCTGCCTAATTATCCTTTGCTGCCGGGTCCCGCTTCTCAAGAAAAGCGGAAATGCCTTCTTTTTTATTTTCAGTTTCACAAAGCAGCCCAAATTCATCCCGTTCATATTTTTGAGCTTCCAAAAGATCCATTTCCAGTCCTTCTTTTATAACCTTCATTGCTGTCTTTATTGCCGGACGGCCTTTTGCCGCAATAGCTGCTGCGAGCTTTTTAGCTTCCCCAACAACCTCTCCCTTTGGAGTAGTCCGGTTTACCAGCCCATAATCCGCGGCCAGGTTCCCATCAATAAAGTTTCCGGATAAAACAAGCTCATAGGCTCGTGCTTTTCCAATGTAGCGCGGTGTTCTCTGGGTTCCGGCGTACCCGGGAATGACGCCCAGTTTAATTTCAGGCAACCCCAGTTGCGCGGTTTCATCAACAAGACGCATATGGCACGCAAGGGCAAGCTCCATGCCGCCTCCAAGAGCAAAGCCGTTAATGGCAGCGATAAAGGGTTTATCGGCATTGTCTATCATATTAAGCACATCCTGGCCGTTTTTCAAATAATCGCTTCCCTCACTCTGAGTTTTTAACTTTTCAATTTCTTTAATATCCGCGCCGGCAATAAATGCTCTGCCCGCTCCGGTAAAAACAATAACCCGTACCGAATCATCACTCAAAGCTTTTGATACAGCCTCTTTTATATCGCTGAGAACAGGAGTGCTTAAAGCATTCATTGGGGGATTATCAATAACCATCTCCGCAATGCCCGTTTCATCTACTGTATAGGTACACGTTGACATATCTTTTCTCCTTATAACTGTTATATTCAAATACCATAAATTTTATAAATAATAACCTCTATTTTCATGCGATATATGTCAATTGTTTTTATTGGGGCGTGATTGGGGATAGCGGCGCAGCCGAGAGGCAATCTCTCTTCGGAATGCTGCGGAACTCCCTCCGGTCAAACAGTCCTCACATCCCGAAGAGAGATTGCCTCTCGGCTAATGACGTTTCTTCATCTTCACCGATAACCGATCACCGGTTACCGATAACCCTCCCCTACCCCTCTTTTGCCTTAATTAAGTAAAAGATTGTTTCGTTGAAGGGGGTGTTTATGGAAGATTGCCTGCCGAATTCTACTATTTTCCCGGTAATGCTCTCTATTTCGGTTTTTCTGTTATTGCTGATATCCTGGAGCATGGAGCAGCGATTAACTGAGGTTTTCCGGCAGATTTGCGCGGTAGTATCAAGCATGGCAGCTAAATCAACAGAAACACCAAGAGACTGAGCTACTGCAACGGCCTCAGTTACTATCTTTTGCTGAAGGGTATAGGCGTATTCATTTTCGACAATTTCTCCGTTGGTAACGGAAAGAAGTGCTCCAAGAGGATTGATCCCGGCGTTTATAATGGCTTTTTTCCATACAGCTTCATGGGGAGTGCTGGTAATTGCTATGGGAAGTTTTACCGTCTTAAAAATATTTTGAACCGCATGAACAGCCTTCTCACTCATGCCCCCGATCATGTTCTCGCCCAATCCGCCTAATTTAACTGTTGCAGCATCGAGCTTTGCAGCCCCCGTTGCTGTTGTTCCGTACACGATCCGTTCTTCCGGAATATGTTGTGAAATAATATCATAATTTCCAAGTCCGTTCTGGAGGGAAACAAGCACCGCTTCTGCTCCCAGAGAACTTTTTATTTCGAGGATTGCCTTTTCTGTGGAATAACTCTTTACAAAAAGAAAAACAATAGGGCAATCACGCAGTATTAAGGGGTCCGCTTCTACCGGTATATGCAGCAGTATCTCTTCATCATTAACAAGAACCCGAAGGCCCTTTTTCAGGGACGCCACTGCCGCAGCGTCCTTTTCAAGTAATACCGGCTCCATTCCCGCGCTTTTAAAAAAATACGCGAAAACAGATCCCATTGCTCCCGCGCCCACAATTCCTATTTTCATATAACAGTTCTCCCCTGCTATTTAGCATGATATAGCCCTGTTAAAAAGCAATCACTATTTAGGGGATGCTCAAGAAAATTGGAGTGTCTTAATATACCGAAAAATGTAATTCGGAATGTAGACTATGCCCGGAGTGATGCCTCGGCAGATTGTGAGGCTGTCTGAGCGGAGCGAGTTCCGAACATTCTGCCGAGGTATTGCTCCGGGCATAGTCTACATTCCGGGTTGATATACCTTATATAGATACACGACCGGAAAATTACATTGAGGCCGCCAGGAGATGCTTATTTCTCTCCAGGATCTTGCGGACCCTGTTCCGGTAATTCCGGGTATCATCGGGAGTTTCTTTGTACACCCGTTCCGCAATCTTTGTGATATTACCGTTATAGTCATCATACATTTCAAGTACTGCCGCGTCTTCACAATCCCGTGAAAACTCGGGCAAATTACCATTATAATAATGTACGATATTGGTCAGGAGATGCTTGAATTTATACCGGTATGCCTGCCTCAGTTTTCCCAGCTCTTTTTCCAGTACATCAGTACGAACCGCTCCGCCGCCGACGGTAATAATCCCGGTCTTCTTTACCAGGTTTCGAAGCTCACGAACATTACCCGGCCATGAATACCGTTTTAAAATATCCAGCGCAGTGTCATCAAAAATAATAAACCCCTGCTGCCGCGCGTAATGATCAACCAGGCACGCTATATCTTCACTGCCGCGCTCCCGTAAAGGAGGCAAATCGATATGATACCCGCTTAAGCGGTAAAAAAGATCTTCACGAAACGTTCCCTCCTGTACCATTTTTTGAAGATCAACATTTGTCGCGCAAATGAGCCGAAAATCGACATGTTTCGGTTTTTCACTTCCTATGGGATAAATCTTTTTGGCATCCAGAACCCGCAGCAGCTTTGCCTGCTGATCAAGGGACAGGTTCTCAATCTCATCAAGGAACAGGGTTCCTTGATGCGCGAACTCCATTTTTCCCCGGCGCTCGGCTGCGGCACCGGTAAAAGCCCCTCTGCAATAACCAAACAACTCGCTCTCAAAAAGAGACTCAGGTATTGACGCGCAATCAAGTTCCATATAATTTTTTTCCCTTCGTGAACTTGCCATATGTATAGCCGAAGCAACCATCCCCTTGCCGGTACCGGTCTCTCCGTAAACAAGGACCGGTATATCAAATTCGGCAACCTCCAGGATCTCTTTCCTGATGCTGCTCATGAGCCGGCTGCTGCCTATTATGTCAATAACCCTTGAATTCATCCCGCTTGCTATTCTCTCCGGACCGGCCAATTCCATGGCAGTCTCCTTCAAGATTGCCCCCATTGCCAGACCAATTTTTTTCAGTGTTTCATCCCGACTCTCTACCTTCTCAATAAAATCCTTTGCTCCTGACTGTAGAGACTCTACGATGAGACCGGTGTTCACGTGATTACTCAAAAAGATAACCGGAATTCCGGGATCAATTTCCACCAGTTCTTTTAACAGGGATAATCCGCATTGTGCGTCAATAGCAGAGGAATCATCTACTCCAATAAGAATGGAATCATACCCGTCTATGGAACCGTCTTTTGCCGCGGACTGAGCGAGAAAAAAATCGTTGATACTCTCAATCTCATATTCCACTGCGAAATGAGATTCTACAGCGACCGTAAATTCCCGGTTGGCATCGATCAATAATATCTTTTGCCTGCCAACCGGTGCCAAATTGGATGAAGCATTATTCCTGGTTCCTTTACGGATCTTTTCAATGAGCGCGATAAACGCTTCACCATTTTTACTCTCACTATTAACAGGAGATATCCCCGTTCTTGACCGCTCAATATAGTCAGTAGCGCCATATTTTAAACATTGAACAGCAATGGAAATTCCCGATACCGCGGAAATCATCACTACGGGAGTCTCTATTGCCGACCCCCGAATAAGGCGCAGCAGCTCCATTCCCGGATCACTGTCGGAGCGGTCCTGCACTCCCAGTATTATTATATCAAAATTTTTATTCGCGCAATACTCGCCTGCCAGGGCGGGAGTATCCGCAACCACAATCTCATGCCTGTCTGTATACCGGTGAACAAGTAATTTTTCAAGACTCTGCGCGTAACCACCATCAGCATCAAAAATCAATATCTTCATGAGCGATACCCCCTTCAAAGTTGTTTTATCAATCATAATATGTATCTCTCCTGCTTTTATGGAAGCAGGGCCCTATTTGTATTTTTTTTTGTTATACTATATTAATGTACTTTAGTGCCAAATCGTGACAAAAAAATTCTCCTCTGCCGTAAAAAAGTGATTTATTCTTGACTAACTCAAAAAAAACGATACGTTTAAAAAAATTCATGAATAAACCCGGAATATATGCCAATACTTGAAAAAAAAGATACCGAATTTACGGAAGCCTATAGTCTTTACTATTCTGTTGTATTCGGCTCTATTTATACCAAAATCGGTAAGACCGATATTGCCGATGATCTTTCCCAGGAGGTATTTATACGCTTTTACTCAAATATGGAAAAAGTCTACAATATACGGCCCTGGCTGCTCAGTACGGTTAAAAATGTTTTATTCGAGTTTTACCGGAAAGAGCAAAATATGCCCGATGAACTGGCAGACGCTGAGGTCAACAACGACATTGCCTTAACATTCGTTAACGGCTTTCGTGATACCAGGATCATTATTGATGACGCTATTGAGAATATCGAAGACCCCGTACATCAATCGATCTTTGACCTTGTTGCTGTCCAAAACTATAGCTATGAACGAGCCGGAAAACAACTGGGGCTTAACAAAAGACAGATTAAATACCGCTATGGACTTATCGTAAAAAGTGTTCTCGACTTCTTAAAAAAGAGCGGTATTGAGTCCATTGAGGATCTTTTATGAAAGATGATTTTACACTATTAAAGCAGCTCCTTGAAAAATACAGGGTTACCCGGCCCTTACCGGAAGGAATACAGGATCATCTTATTGCCACCCGGAGACAATCACTGGTAAAGATCTTAAAAAAGCTGGGCAGGTATAATCCTGTTTTTGGGGCTATCATTTTTATTTTCTTTCTTTTTAAGAAATTTGGTATAAGTTTTTCCGTTGTTCAAAGCGCTCTTATACTCGCGGCTGTTTCTGCTGTTGCGGCTGTTTCCATTTCTACGGGAGTTTATATGGGCGTAACATATTTTGTTAATCAGGAAGTAGAAAAACCTGTGCTCACCACCGATATTCCCAGCCCTGCTCCTGAGCCCAAAAAACCAACGAAACCCATTGCTGTAAAACCTCCCCAAAAGAAGCAGTTTACCAATACAATTGTGCTCAACCCCTTTCGCAGCAGCAACCTGGACAGGAATACTTCCAACCGGATAATGAGGAATATAAAAAATGAGCTTACCCGGCTGCGCGGAAAAAACAACCTTGTAAAAGACCTGGGGGCGGGTCCGGGAATATTCGTCTTTGGCTCTGCTGAAAAAATTAAGAACACCTACCGCATCTCTGCAAGGGGCGTAGGCAAGGACGGGAATATTCTGTTCAAATTCGTTGAAGAGTCACAAACCCCGGAAGGGGTAAACCAGGCAAGTCGAAAAATAGCCGGGACTATATCCCGAAGAGTTAAATAAGCCAATATTTTTTGATTGATTTATACCGGGATAAGAGGTATAGTATACTGAATTATGCGAGAACAAGTCAACAGGATCATCTCAATTTTATCCGGATCACGGAAAGAATATAGCCTCGACCACCGGGTCTTTAATGTATTATGCCTCCTTACTTCCATTCTCACTTTTTTTTCTTTACTCGCCAACAGTATCATGGATATCAATATCGCGGTTATAGCAGTTTCCGGGATAGTCATGGTTTCCTGCTTCGGGTTTTATCTCTATTCCAGGATTAGAAAAAGTTTTAGATTGCTTGTGTGGCCTATGGTATTCCTGGCATACTTCGCTATTCTCCCCGCGTGGTTCCTGAACGGCGGAACCAGGGGAGCAACCCAATATATCTATTTTGCCGCAATGGCTGTTTCACTGGTCATTGTTAACATGAAAACCAAAATATTTGTTATTATACTGTATACCGGCACAACAATAGCGCTTCCTATTATTGAGTACTATAACAAAAGTCTCATAGCAGCCTATGGAAGCCCCCTGGTGAGATATATCGACATACTTATCACCTTTCCCATAACCCTGCTTATCATCGGTTCCGGATTTATAATTATGCTTAACAACTACCGGGATCTTCATTACAAACTAAAGACTACAAATGAGAAGCTTACTGTTAAAAACCATGAAATTGAAAACGATATAATCATGGCAAAAAAAATACAGCAGCAGTTTATTCCGCTTTCCGATCCGACCCCCTATATTCATGCCCTGTACAAACCGGTGGAGCATGTTGGCGGAGACTATTTCGATTTTGTCAAATTCAGGGATTCAAAGAATATAGGGATTTTTATATCCGATGTGTCGGGTCATGGTGTTCAGGGAGCGTTTATCACCTCAATGATAAAATCGAATTTACAGCATGCCGGACTGATGAAAGAAAACCCGGCAGAACTCCTGGAATTTTTAAATATACAGCTCTTTGATACAATCTATGATAATTTCATTACCGCCTTTTACGGTATTTTTAATCCCGATGACGGTACCCTGCGTTACGCCAATGCCGGACACATGCCGCCTGTTGTTATTTCAGGGAATACGGTGAAAGAACTCTCCGGAAAAAAAGGGCCGCCCCTGGCAATCGCGGACGCGGAAGACTTAAAAAAAATGAAAAAAGAATACAGCAACAATGAAACACAAATCGATCCCGCAAGTAAATTATTGCTCTATACCGATGGTGTTACGGAAGCCATTAAAATAACGGGGGAAAGCGAAAATTTTGAATATAAAACAATGAAACGTGTCCTCATAGCAAAGAGTACTCTTAATTGCAAAAAATTCGTAAGTGCAATCTTTGAGGAAATGGTTCTTTTTAGAGGATCAGAAACTTTTGATGATGATATCTGTCTCATTTGTGTCGATGTCTAAGAGTAAAATTATTATGCAAAAAATACTGAATAAAATAATATCTTTTTTACTTTTTTTACCCGGATCAAAGGAAAAATTCCCTATTGAGCAACGGATCTTTAACAGCCTGGCTTTACTCATTACCGCTTTTACCGTAATGGCCACAATGCTGAATTTAGGAATCACCGTTAATCCGCTGGTAACAATCAGCACAGGAATCTTATCAATCTGCATATTTGGAGTCTACTTATACTCCAGGATTTCCCGGCAGTATAAAACGTTTATTATTCCCCTGGTTTTTACTGTATATTGTATCCTCGTGCTTCAATGGTTCCTGAACGCGGGCACCGGGGGAGCGGTACAATACACTTATTTTCTTGGAATGCCGCTATCACTGATTCTCATAAAAAGAAACTACCGCGTGTTTATTCTGCTCTTATATACGATTACCATAATTATATTGGTAACTATTGAATATTTCTTTCCCAACCTCCTCCAGCGTTACGTCTCGCCCATGGACCGGCTTGTGGACATTGTTATTACCTTTGGATCTATTATGCTCCTTTCGGGAAGCGGAATATTTCTACTCCTGGCAAATTATCGCGGGCTTCACCGGGAGCTTGAAAAAAACAATGCGAAACTGCTTAAAAGAAGGGAAGAAATTGAGAACGATATTATTATGGCACAAAAGATTCAACAGCAATTTATCCCGGCTTTCGACCCGACTTATTTTATTCACGCGCTCTATAAACCAATGGAACATGTTGGCGGTGATTATTACGATTTCATTAAGTTCAGAGACCCCGATTTAACCGGGATATTTATTTGCGATGTTTCAGGACGCGGGGTTCCTGCCGCGTTTATCACTTCCATGATAAAATCCAATATGCAGCATGCCGGAACAAAAAGAGAAGACCCGGCAGAGCTTCTTATGTACCTGAATCATGAATTATTCGACATTACGGAAAACAACTCTATCTCGGCTTTCTACGGCATCTTTAACGCTCAAACCGGGGAACTGCGCTACTCCAACGCGGGGCATCCCCCTCCGTTGATCCTGTCACACAAATCGATTGATCATATTGTTGGGAAAATGGGGCCTCCCCTGGCACTTACCAATAACCAGGGCCTGGAGAAATTACAAAAAACATATGTTGCCAGCTCAGTAACAATTCCTTTTAACAGCAAATTATTGTTTTTTACGGACGGACTAACCAAAGCAACAAGTAAAAAAAACGCGGCCGAGCGCTTTGAAGACTCTAAAATGAAACGGGTACTCATTACCAGCGACAGCCTGGATTGCACGGAATTCGTGCACCGCGTATTCCGTGAACTGGTTATCTTCCGGGGCTCTGAAAACTTCAGCGACGACATCTGCATTATCTGCGTTGATGTTAATCCGCCACATCAAGAACAATAATCGTAGCATCATCATCGAGCCCCTGACTCTCCGAGGTTTCCACCCATTCATTAATCGAATCAAATATATCGTCCGTGAATTCCCGGCTGGTTCTGTGCCGCAAATCCTTTATGTTGCCATAAAACCGTTTATCGCCGTACTGCTTGTTTTCGGGATTCCTGGCTTCCACAATACCGTCGGTATAGAACACAACCCGGTCGCCTGCTGCCAGGCCGCAATCAATATTGGTATAGCTTTCATCCGGCACCCACCCAATAGGCATTCCATTCGCTTCATTCAGCAGCCGCTGCTCCCCGTTCCTGCCGCAAATAACAATAGGACAATGACCCGCGTTTGCCTGTATCATTTTCATGGCCGCAAGATCAATGTACGCATAACAGGAGGTTATAAACTGATCATGGGTAAAATCATGCATGGTCTGGTTGATCTTTTTCAAGAGAAGGGCCGGGTCGCGCGCGTCGTCCCGGTGAAAAGAATGAGCGATCTTCAGCATTGACGAAATGAGCGCTGCCGGAATCCCATGCCCTGAGACATCGGCAATAAGAAGCCCTATTGTTGTATCATCAAAAACCCGGATATCATAAAAATCGCCCCCCAGCTCATACATAGGCCGGTACAACACGGAAATCTCATACAAATCACTTCCCGGCACATCCTCCGAAAGCAGGGACTGCTGGATCTCATGGGCTATTTGAAGATCCCGTTTAAGAATATTCAATTCATCATGGACCTGTACCGATCTTTTGAGCGAGATGAGCCCCCCTACCCGTGCCAGCAATTCCCGGCTGTCGACCGGTTTGGTGAGATAGTCATTTGCCCCGGCTCCCAAGCCCGTAACAATATCGCCCGGTTTGTTTTTTGCCGTAAGCATCAATACCGGGAGTTCATGCCGGGAATGCCGCTCACGGATGAGCCTGCATACGTCATAGCCCGACATGCGGGGCAGCATTACATCAAGGATAACCAGGTCCGGCAGTTCATTTTCCTCAAGATACTCAAGCGCCTCTCCCGCGCTGTTTGCTGTTATTGTTTTATAGCCCTTAAGCCCCAGGTGATTCTCCAATACCCGGATATTAACGGGCTCATCATCCACCAGCAGTATTTTTTTTGCCTCTGTCTCGTGGGGCGCTTTGGAGGACGTCTCGGAAGAAAAAATAGAAACTCCCGGAGTTATGTTCCCGGGGATTTCGGAAATCTCCGGAATATCATGGCTATATACCTGTAATTCATCGGGCAGTTCGTAGTCTCCTGCCGCTTCATCTTCTACTGCTGCTGCCGCTTCTCCCGCGTCCCACGGTGATTCCTCCATAATTGGAGCTGTTTGCTGGTTGTTCTCTTCAAGAGCCTCCGGCGCGGGAGGAGCCGCTTCTTCAATTGCGAAGGAGAACCGGGAACCAATTCCCGGCTCCGATTCTACCCAGATCTCTCCGCCGTGAAGCTCTACCAGTTTCTTTGAAATTGCCAGCCCCAGTCCCGTGCCGCCATGACTTCGTGATATGGAACCGTCTGCCTGCTCAAATAATCCAAAGATCTTCTCATGGTTTTCAAGGGCTATACCAATTCCCGTATCCGCCACATTAAATAAAACCTGGTTCTTCCGGGGGAGCTTTTCCGTATAAACGGTTACGGTTCCCTGTTCCGTAAATTTTATGGCATTGTCTACCAGGTTCAGTACAATCTGCTGAAGCCTGCTCTCATCCCCGTTTACATAGATCTCGCCCGGCGCTACGCGGTTCTCTACTTTCAACGATTTATTCACCGCCAGGGGCTGCACGATTGAAATAACCACCTGGGTCAGGGAATGGAGATCTACGGTTGTTCGCTGCAAAATTATATCCCGGTGCCGGAGCTGGGATATATCAAGAATATCGTTTACCAGGTGTGAGAGCCGTTTGCCGCTGGCTGTCATAAGTGATAAATTATCAACGACCTCTTTGTTTAACTTCCCGGCTGCCCCGTTGCTCAGGGATTCTGCCAGACCGATTATTCCGTATAATGGGGTCCGCAGTTCGTGGGACATATTCGCGAGGAAATCATCTTTTATCCTGTCAAGGCGTTTCAAATCCTTGTTTGCCGACTCCAGCTCTCCCATTTCCAGTTTAACCACCTGTACCAGGTGATTAAAGGTCTGTGCCAGCTTGCCTATTTCGTCCCTGCTCTTTACCGGAAGCTGGTAGTCGAAATCCCCATCTCCAATACGCTTTACCCCTGAGGTAAGCCGGTCTATGGGTTTGGAAATAAAGAGGCTTAATAAAAGACCAAGGAGCCCAACAATAACAACAGCCGCGAAAATTGCCACGAAAATCTTCAAGCGCAGGACCTTGAGCGGCGCGAGAATCCGCTGCTCCGAAAAAAGTAAGCGGCCGCTGCACTGTGTAGAACTCTGAGGCAGACCTTTTCTAGCTACAAATTCATATACTGCACCCTCAATGGCGGGAATAGTACGGATAAAAAATCCCGGGTGCTGCCGGAGCCGTTCCGCTTCTTCTTTTTCAAGTTTTTCCGAATCAAATCGCGGCATTCCTTCGGTGTCCATATCGGTAATAGCCGCAAGGGTGAGGCCGTTATATTTTTCCTTAGAAGAAAGAAGAACAACATCCGCGGAAATAAGTCCTTCTTTCATAAGAGGCTTCATTTCCAACAGCATTTCTTTGGAATCGACCCGGGCAGCTCGAATATTTCCCCCGCTCATGAGATAAATATTGCTGGTTAGCCCGGCAAGGATCTTGCTGTTGATTTTTGCCTGATTCTTTAAAAGCTCAATTTTTTCGGTCTGCTCCTGCTCAAGAATGAACAGGGAAATAGACAGAGAGACTGCCAATATTACGAATATCAATATTAATATTATTTTATATTTTACTTTCACAATTTTTATCTAATGTGCCGAGCACACCCTATCTTATTTCCTGTAATGCTTTGTACCGTTTCCGGGCCCTGGGAAGGTATATCCCGGCTGTTCCGTTATTCGGATCAATAAGAAGTACCTGGCGCATAATGGCCATGCACTTCTTATACTTTTTATTTTCATATGCTTTTACCCCCTGTTTCTCCATGCGGGCAACTTTCTCTGCCAGCGCTGCCCGTATTTGGTTCAGGAGTCTTCTGGCCCGGGGCATCTGTTTTGCTGCCTTTTCAAGCTCCGGGATTGCCTGGAAATACCGCTTTCCGTCTGCCAGCCTCTTTCCTTTTGCATAATACCGTTCCAGGCGTTGTATTAACAAAAGCTGTTTTTTACCTTTTGTATGATTGGGATCAAGGGCCAGTAAGCCGGTAAATGATTCCTTTGCTTTTGCAAAATTCCCCCGGCTAAAGGCTTCCGTTCCCCGGCTGTATAACTGTTCAATTTGCCGGGCCTTATTCTCTTCCCGTTCCCTGGTCTCGTCTTCCTTTCGCTCCTCAACTTCGTAGTCATCCCAGCGCATAAAAGCGCTGTAATTAAAGGAAAATCCACCTATAATATCAAACGAATGAAAGGTTTTGCCCGAAAGCCAGGTCTGCCCGTATTCCACTCCTATCCTGGTGCAAATCCCGTACCGGACCGGGATAAAAAATCCGCCCTTCCCCACAAAGCCCGGTTTAAAGGCCTGAACCTTCTTGTCCGACTTTTCCGCGTTCAGGGAAAAATAACTTCCCCGAATTGAAGCGCCACCATAGAGTTTAAGAAAAGAAAAGATGGGGTAATATGCAAGTGGGCCTGCTGAAAGCGAAAATGTATAGAGATATGATCCGCTGCTTTCGGTAAAGGGGTAAGCGGAAAAAGAAAAGTCCAGTTCTCCAAGAAAATATTTGCTAATAGCAGGGATGTTATATATGCAATAAGCACCGGCATAGACAGAGCCCCGCAGCTCGGAGCTGTAATATCCCATGAGCGTGGAATAGCCGCCCTTGAGTCCAAGGATTATATCGCCGTCAACTGTCTCGTCAGGCCCTGAATAAGCAGGGACCGTAAACAGAAGGAATGCGAATGTGAATATTATTAAAATCTTCTTCATTGTACTATATCACAATCCTCTTGTTCATAGATTCAGACATTAGAATAATCCATAGAAATTGTCAATAACCTTCCCGAAAAAATACAATAGATTGTTGATAATCGTAAGTTAAAAACCTCCTTATAAAGAGTCTTACCAGCCTATACACAAAAGATACCGGGATGAAGTGCAATTTTTGCTCTTGCCGTATATCCAGGCCGAATCCGTATCTCCGCTGCCGCCCACTCGCCCGGTTCCGCTTGTTGAGGTCCAGCCGCTGCAATTCTCTGATGAGTCGAACTCTCCGTCAGCAAGTGACCCGGACCACCAGAAATTGCCGGTAATAATGTCGGCATCTTTCAGGGTATAGTCTATGCTTGTGTCCGTTAGACCGGCCCAGGAATCGGCGATTTTTATTCCCGAGGGACCAACAATGGTATATGTATCAATGCCATTCCCCGTGGCCATAGCTGCTATATCATCAGCATTATCAATGCTGATAAATCCTTTTACATTGGTCACCGGCAGGCTCCCTTTAGCACTAAAACAGTATTTATCAACCCCGGCCCGTCCGCCTAAATTCGCCTTTTGCAGTCCCGCGTTAAAAACATAAATCACCTTGCCCGCGGTTTCCGTAAGAACCGCTGTGGCATTATAGGCTGCTTTTTTTCCGCCAGTATCTTTTACCAGGACTGCAAAGTAATAAATCGTACCGGAGCTGAGACCGCTCAGGGATTTCATCGTTAAATCAGCGGTCCAGTCTACAAATAGAGAACCGTACTTTTCCGCGTTTTCAACGGAGGTAAGGGCGTTGCTTTTGGAGCCATAGACCCTGTACAACAGGTCCCCTTGCGAAGTGTTATCATCATCAGCTTTTTTCCAGGAAAGGACACATCCCGATGAAGAAACCCGTGATATCGTAACAACTCCCCCATTTCCGGGAACCGGGGTTCCGGGATCGGTGCTGCTGCCGCCGCTTCCTATTTTGTTTTCTGTTTCTAATGCTTCATCAAAATTATCATCACAGGCAATAATCCCCCCTCCGAAAACCAGGAGTAACGCGCACAAAAAAGATATGTATTTTAATAGATTCATTGCTTTGGCCCCTCAAGAAACTAAATAATGCTTGTGCGCGGGCCTTGAAGTAGTATGGGCTCTTTGGATTGCTGCGGAACTCCCTCCGGTCAAACAGTCCTCACAACCCAAAGAGCCCATACTACTTCAAGGCCAGATGCAGCTCGCAATACTATCAAGTTTCTGACCTATTTTTCCCGGCCATTCGGTGTCTGAGCGGAGCCGAAGACCCGGGTTACTTTATTCTTACAGACCACTTTTCCGTTCCCCTGGGGGGCAAAGGCGCGTAAAAGCAAAATCAACAATTAAGCACTAATATGTTCCAACATAGGCTGATGTTTTATCATAGTTATCAGAATTTTCTGCCTCATCCCGGACACAAACATTAAAATAATAGGTCTCTCCCGTAGTGAGTCCTGTTACCGTATGGGAGGTAACATCAGAAGACCAGTCAAGAGCCAGGGTTCCCACGTTCTCCATTGAAGAGCAGGTATTAACATTAGAATGCTCCGACCAGTAGACCCGGTATTCAAGGGCTGTATAAGGAGTTACCGCGTCTTCGGCCTGAGTCCATGTAAGATCAACACTGGTTGCCGACGCGGCAACTGCCGAAATTGTACCGCTATTTCCCGGTACGGGATCTGTTGTATCGGTTGATGATCCGCTTGTTTTCAAGGAAACCGTATCATAAGCTCCGGTATACCCTTCTTCGTCTTTTACAACAACTTTCAAGTAATAAATGGTTTCCGCATCAAGACCGGTTATTACGGTACTATTAATATTCGCAGTCCAGTTAACAAGCGCAAAACCATACAGTTCTGCCTCATCCGCGCTATTAAGAGTATAACTTACAGAGCCATAGACCTTATACAACAGGTCTTCATCAAGACTTACATCATCAAGAGCTTTTGTCCAGGCAAGGGAAACCCCGCTCTCTGTTATATCTGATATCGTAACAACTCCCCCGCTGCCGGGTACGGGTACCGATGATATGGATTCGGTCTCGTTGTTTTCGGTTTTCATTACCTCGCTAAAATTATCATCACAGGAGGTGAAGGAAAACGCGGCAAGAACCAGGAAAAACAGGCTCAAGATAAACCGCCGCCGGAGAGTTATTTTTTTTATTTTTATCATTCTACAATATACCCTTAATATTCAACTAATTCTTATATATATATATTACGCTTAAATTGTGCACGCACCTTATAATAAAATACAACAAATAGAGAGGAGTGTCAACTTTTTCTGCGATTTTTAAGCCCAAACAGGCTTTTTTTTAGAGTGAGCCAACATAAACATCAGTTCTGTCATAAGCATCAGAATTCCCGGCTTCATCCCGTACACAAATATTAAAGTAGTACGTATCCCCTGTTGGGAGCCCTGTTACCGTATAAGAAGTAACATTAGCAGTCCAGTCAAGAGCCACTTCGCCCTGGTTCTCCATAGAGGAACAGGAATTAACATTGGGGAGATCATTCCAGTAAACCTTGTATTCAAGAGCTGTATAAGGACTTGTGTTATCTTCGGCCTGGGTCCAGGTAAGATCCACACTGGTGGATGAAGCTGCCGCCGCGGCAATAGTTCCGCTATTTCCCGGTACGGGATCTGTTGTATCGCCTGAAATATCAATTGTGGCCTCAGAAACAATGCTGTAGGCGGCTGAATTTTCTGCCTCATCCCGTACGCAAACATTGAAATAATAGGTGGTTCCCGGGGTAAGCTCTGTTACGGTATGAGAGGTAACATCTGTAGTCCAATCAAGATCCATTTCTCCCACGTTCTCCATTGAAGAACAGGTATTTACATTTGCCTGTTCCGACCAGAAAACCCGGTATTCAAGAGCTGAATATAGACTTGTGTTATCTTCGGCCTGGGTCCAGGTAAGATCCACACTGGTGGATGAAGCTGCCGCCGCAGCAATAGTTCCGCTATTTCCCGGTACGGGATCTGTTGTATCGGTTGATGATCCTGTTGTTGCCATGGAAACCGTATTATAAGCCCCGGTATATCCGTCTTCATCTTTCACAATAACTTTCAAATAATAGACAGTTCCGGGATCAAGTCCCGTAATTTCGGCAGTAGTAATATTGGTGGACCAGTCAACAAGTGAAAATCCGTATAATTCCGCGTCTTCAGCGCTATTGAGTGTATAGCTGGCAGATCCGTAAACTTTATATAATAAGTCTCCATGAAGACTCACATCATCATCAGCCTTAGTCCAGATAAGAGTAACACCATCATCTGTTATATTAAATATGGTAACCACTCCTCCGCTGCCGGGAACCGGGGAGGATGTTAATTCCGGATCCGTTTCTCCGCCGTTCTCAGCTTTCATTACTTCATTAAAATTATCATCACATGCGGTAAAACCAAAGGCAATGAAGACCAGGAACAGAATTCCCGGCAACAGGCGCAAATAGGATAATATTTTTCTTATATAAATCATTCTTTATATATAATACTACAAAAAAACCCAGATGTCAATGTTTTTTGCCGATTTTAAGCCCAGCCGGGCTTTTTTTTGTTAAAGGCCACCTCAGAGCTCTTTTAAAGAGTCAGGCGCTATTAATAATATTTCACTTCCCTCCAAAAAAATTGCCCTTTTACAGCTTAAAAACATACTTCTATTGGATGTTTTACTATTATTTTAAGAACTATAACTATAAATGGAGAATTTTATGAAAAAATTATTTTGTATAGGATTGTTAGTGGTATTGGCATTTTCCGGGTGTGAAGAGTCGGGTTTTACGGATTCGGATTCCGTTACCGGCCCCAATGCGGACCTGTACGCAAAGATTCAGCTGTTACAGGAAGAGATAGACCGGTTAAAGGCCGGCAGCACCGTCACTGGCCTGGCTTCAAGGGTGGATGATTTAGAGAGTACTTTTGATGGAGTAAGCAGGTTAACCGATCCCAATACCGGCCAGCCCACAATTCGATTTACCGGTGTAAATGTGCAGATTGTTAGTGGTTCGGGATATACTAATGGTGTTGATGAGGATGATATTACAACAGGATCAGTGAACGGTCTTGGTAATTTGATTGTGGGCTATAATGAAAAACGTAATGGCCAAAGTGATAAATCAGGTTCTCATAATATTGTCACAGGCGCATGGCATAATTACTCCTCTTATGGCGGGTTTGCCGCAGGATCGAATAATACAATAAGCGGCAAATGGTCTACGGTGAGCGGGGGAGATTATAACACTGCCAGTGGTGATTACTCCAGTGTGAGCGCGGGAAATCAAAACACTGCCAGTGGTTCTTGTTCCGGTGTGAGCGGGGGATGGATAAACATAGCCAGTGGTAGAATGTCCGGTTTGAGCGGGGGATATCAAAACACAGCCAGCGGTTCTTATTCCAGTGTGAGCGCGGGATTTCATAACGCAGCCAGTGGTTCGTATTCCGGTGTGAGCGGGGGACGGTATAGATCTGCCGCAAATGATTATGATTGGGCAGCCGGCGAGTTATTCCAGGATAAATAGCGCTTCGGCTCCGCTCAGTTTACGACCCGGGATCAGCCGAAGTGCCGTCACTGAGCGGAGCCGAAGTGGCGTGTCCCTTCGGGCCGGGCTTCTCCGGGCTCCGCTTCGCTCCGGTCCCAATAAGAATTGGGACTAAACCCTCCATATCCCTCACGCATTCCATAGAGGGCCCCCCCAAATACGGGCCTGTTCCCGAAAATATTATCCGGCGCCTTCCTCTTCATAACGATGCCAGGGGTAACGCCCCGGAAACCGATCACCGATCACCCCGCCCGCAGGGCGACCGATCACCTTCCCTACCTGACCTTCTGAAACAACCTCCTCAGCGACCTCATCTCATATCCGTAAAGACTCAGCTTAAAATGCTCCTCCTCACCCGGAACATCAGAACGATACAGCTCTTCATCCGATTCATCATCAAGCGGAAGATTTAATATTATTTCCTTGAGCACAATCTCAAGAGACTCT
>JAAENB010000432.1 GCA_024224995.1 bacterium
CTTCACACTGGTAACAAAATACTTCCCTGAAAACTTCTCCCCCAGGGCTTTCAACTCCAGCATGGAACCTGCTTTGACCTTGCAATTCCCCGCGCACCGGCCCGTAGATTTGATGTAGCGCATGGAATTCGCGGTAATATATTCAAGCGCGGCCTTATCCGCTGCGTTCTGATCTTTAACATTTGCATCGAGCAGAATGGCTTTGGCAGCGCCGTAATTTTCTTTCGCGATATCACCGCCCAGAACATTATCGCCAATTTTGAAAGTGATATCGTCGCACGTGGCTTTGCCAACCAGCGTCTCTTCCGGGCTCTTGGAGCCCCGCACTTCGACCTCGTCAATGAGGCGGCGGCACGTAAGCCGGGGATCGAAGTCGAGAAGGGTTTTGCCCCATTCAAGGACCACATCACCGGATGAGTTTGCTTCCGTAGGTTTTACAAACAGTTTTTTCCCTTCGGCCCAGACCCGGCAATTGTAGGAATTGGCAATGGTCATAATATATTGAATATCGGTAAGGCCGCTTTGCAGGGTAAAGGGTTTTTCAACACCGATATCTTCAATATCGTGTTCCAGTTCAGCGGCATCGGCCAACTGTTTGATAATATCGGCATCGGTCATTTCGGAGAAGGACTGGGTTTTTCTGCCCCTGGCGAGACGGTGGAGATAGCTGTTACCTTTGAAGGTGATGACGTCGTCGCTGTTCTTAACAAAATCAGGAATAATTCCCGTAATTTCACCGGTAATGACTTCAGTAAGATCACCTTTTAATCCCAGTTCGATAGTTACCTCAGTCCCTTCGGCCCAGTCGGAGCTGTCCGTGAGAGTACGTTTTTGGGCATAGGATTCCTCCTGGTTAAAAAAACCAGGGTGATACTGTTTCTACGGATTATACCTGAAAGAAGAGGGTTTGTCAAGGGAGAGGAAAAAAATAAAAATATTGCAATTAATACTTACGGATATATACTATAGTCCTGTAACCTTTTGTTTGCAAAAATTAACCATTTTTTGAGGGATATACCATGAAACGCTTCATTCACCTGACTGTTTTTATATTATTACTTCTTCCTTTCGGTTCCTTCGCTTTTGGGGCGCCTCTTCATGAGGCTGTGAAGAAGGGGGATATTAAGAAAGTTAAAGAACTTCTAAAAAGTGGGGTTGATATTAATTCTTATAACTATGATGACAAAACTCCTTTGCATATTGCTGTTGAAAATAACAAAGAAAAAATTATTTATTTACTCATTGAAGAAGGGGCTGATATCAATAAAAAAGATTTTACGGAATGCACTCCGTTATATCATGCTTGTATTATTAATAGTAAAAAGATCATACGCCTTTTACTCAACAAAAAGGCCAGTATTGATTTACATACAGCTGTATTATTAGGTGATATCAAAAAAGTTAAAATTTTGATCAAGAAAGGAGCTAATGTTAATAAAGATAAAGACGGAGGGACGCCCTTGCATCTTACCGCATTTCATGGAAATAAAAAAATAGCTTCTTTACTCATTAAAAACGGGGCAAATATAAACTACATAGGCCGTTTCTCAACTCCATTACATATTGCCGCATGGAGAGGAAAGCTTAAATTTGCCAGATTTCTTATTAACAATGGGGCCGACATCAATATATGTGATTCTATGTGGTCAACTCCTCTACATAGAGCTGTAATAGAAAATAATTATCACATGACAAATTTTCTTATTAAAAGTGGGGCAAATATAAACAAAAAAAACCATTCTGGAGAAACCCCTTTACATTTTGCCGTTACAAAGGGCAACCTGAAAATAGTCCGTTTGCTAATCAAAAAAGGAGCAAATCCAAATATCAAGGACAATTCTCTGCAAACCCCTTTTAATATAGCGGAAAAATACAAATTTCACAAAATTATGGAGCGACTAAAGCCCTGAGCCTTTTCATCCCATCTCAAAAAAAAATAATAGATATATCAATGTTAAAATGACACCCTCACTTATTCAGAAATAAAACTTTTAATTTTAAAATCAGTTACAATCACAGGATCAAAAATATACCATGTCACTATATAACTTCCCTCTTTGACTTTCTTATATACTTGTCCGTGCTTCCAGCCTTCATTCGCAGCCGGATGTTTATTGTTATAAAAAATAAACCCATACGCTTCGGCTGTCCCCGAAATAATTCTCTTGCCTCCCATTGAGTCTCTTTTTCCTGTCAACTTGCCTGTTTTTATGTCAATTTCAAATAATTTGCAAGAACCAAATATTCTTGGACAATCATTATTATCATTTTTTCCCATATACGTTTTTTTAATTTGCATAAACCAGTACCCCCCACGATATACACAAATAAAACCAACATCCAATCTTGGTTTATGCGCTTCAATCTCTTCATCTTTTCCACAAAAACCTAAGTCCAGCGTCTCTGATTCTTTAGATTTAGGTGTTTTAACCACTCGATATTGCTTCCGTTTGTTTTCTGTAACGTTATAAGCACTAACGCTAGGTACTCTATTCCCCTCTTCATCAACAACTTCAACTTGACACTTATGAATTATAAGATTACTTCCACCTCTTTCAAAACAATCAGATAATTTTTTTTCTCTAACAGGGATCCATTCTTCTTTTTTCTTCTCAGGAATTTCAATAGGTTTAATTTCTTTATCTTTATCTTTACCAGCATCACGGGAAACATGACCATAAATCGCATCTCCAATAGCCCCGACCCATTTGTCAAGAACTTCCTTTGTACCCTTTTTTTCGCTTCCGTCATCTTTGTTACTGTAGTCCAGAAAACCGGAGATAAAAGCTCCCGGATCATTCTTATACCACAAATCTTTATAAAAAAAACGAACATCAACAGGGCTTTCAATATTACCGGCCTCAATTAACATGCCATACATCTTTCGTTTCTTCTTCTTCCCTTTCTTTTTCTTAGGGTCTTCAATCTTTTTATTAGACTCTTCAGTCTTTTTATTATAGGCTTCAATCTCTTCATTAGACTTTTTGAGTATTTTCAATATCTTACCTAAAGCTTCATTCTTCTTGCCCCCCGGATCTCCAAACCTGGAATTAGGCATTAAACCCAACCGTTGTTTTTCTCCGGAAACGCCGCTATCAAGCATGTCAAAACCGCTCTCTCGAAGTTTATTCAGTATCTCTATAGCCATATCTTCGATACCATTATTCGTTATATATATATGGGTACCGTAATCTTCTTCATTCCGCTTATCAAAATGAGCCAATATAACAATAACCACCTGCCCATCCAAAGTAAACTTATTATCTTTAAGGAAATCATCCTGTTTGCCTGTTTTAACCTTAAAACCCTTATCTTCCAATACCTTTTTCAATTTATCGTAATATTTATTTATCAATTCTGCTTCTTTTAACTCTTTACCGTCATTAAATTTTGTAACAGATTTAGAGGTAGAACTCCCTGGCGTACACTCATCTTTTTCGTGTCCTCTTAGCAGGTATATAACGACCTCTCTCCTTCTCGCATTCCCCGTCGCTGCTTTTTGGGCTTCTGTCTTCGCTGCCGCTGCCTCTCGCTCCCGCATTTCCCTTGTACAACTCATACACCTTCTCCTCCTCAATCAAAAAAAATATCAAATTCATCCTCACCATCAGAAACAACCGCAGTATAATAACCCGGAGGCACATCGTCGATCCTCACAAATCCTTTATCGTCTAGTTTTCCTTTAAGCTCATTACCGTCAGGCAAGGTAATTGTATAATCAGCATTTGCCATTGGCTCACCGGTACTCTCATCAACTACCGTTAATTCAATAAAATCCTTAAATTCAAGAATCTCGCTCTCCTCTTTCAACTCAAACTTCTTGGACTGGACCCAGAAAAAATACTCCGGCTTGGTATAGCCTTTTTCTTTCTTTTCCTGGTCGCTGCCCACATCATCCGAATCATCCATATATTTAAAAGTCCAGCTTACATTCACTTCCCCTTTTTCGACCGAGGTTTCAAAGCGCTCAACAAGATCATCGGGAGTATTATAGTCCTTTTCATAGAGGGTAACGGCAATGGGGCTATTGTCCTTAAGATTCTCAACCTCAGCATGCATGGTAACCCGTTCACCCTCCATAGCCTCAGTAATCTCTTCCCCATCCTTATCCAGCCACTTCAAATTCTTTATAACCGGGTCTTTACTCACATACCCCCGCTCCTCCTTCTTCTCAGGAGCCGCACCAGCCGCAGCGCTGCTGCCAACAACAGCACCCCCGGAAGTCTTCATCAACCCCGTATTCTTCTCCACAAAAAAGAAGGTCTCAAACCCCACGAGGGGTACAAACTTATGCTTCACACTGGTAACAAAATACTTCCCTGAAAACTTCTCCCCCAGGGCTTTCAACTCCAGCATGGAACC
>JAAENB010000433.1 GCA_024224995.1 bacterium
AAAAGCACACCCCTCCGCAGCATCCCACGAAACCATCGCAGCCAAAAGCCCGTAAAGGCGTTGCACTGCAACGTCTCTAAACACACCCCCTCCGCAGCATCCCACAAACCCATCGCAGCCAAAAGCCCGTAAAGACGTTGCACTACAACGTCTCTAAACACAACCCTCCGCAACATCTCCCAAAACACAACCCTCCGCAACATCTCCCAAAAACACACCCCTCCGCTGCATCTCCCAAAAACACACCCCTCCGCAACATCCCCCATTACGCGGTTAAAACTCCCAGTAAGAGTTTTCACTTAAAAAGAGTTGTCTCAAAAGCTAATAATAAAAAGTTACAAGAAAAGTTATCTAATTTCGTTGACAATCCGAAAAAAAATGATTATATTGATATATAATTGTATACAAATTCCATACAGAGTCATTTATGGGCTTATATATACAGTATTTTATCTCCAAAACTCTTTGAAGGGGAAGTTATGAAAAACTTAAAATTTTATCTATCCATTGGTTCTATTTTTTTACTTCTTATCTTACAATCCTGCTTTGATACGGGAGCTCTAACAGACAAGAATGGTAATTCTTTAGCACTTACCTTTGCCAGCGGTCCTGCAAACAGCGATTATAACCTATTTGCCGACGGTATTGTTGACGGCGCTGCTGAAAGCCTGGGATTCTTTATGAGCAAGCAAACAACAGCGGGCTCCCTGGAAAACGCGACCCTCCTGGTAAATGAAGAGGCCTATATGGGCCTGGTTCAGGAAGATGTTCTCAACTATTCCCGGGATACCTTTATTACCCAGTACGCTGCCGACCCTACGACAGCGGAGAAAAAGTACTTAAAAATAGCTTCCCAGTTAAAAATCATCATGGCCGCGTATGAAGAAGATGTCTTTTTACTGGCAAAAACAAGTCTTGCCAATATAGCCGCCCTGGCAGGCCAGGATGTTAACATGGGTCCCCTTGACTCCGAGACCTATATTACCGCTTCAAGAGTCCTTGACAGCAACAGCATCACCTGTACCAGGACAAATCTTGCCGTTACCGAAGCCATCGAAAAAATGGTCAACGGTGACGCGGACTGTGACGCGACCTTCCTGGTCGGTTCTTCTCCAAACAGTGTTTTGCAGTCAATTTCTTCCACCGCGGGAGTCCATCTCATCCAGGTCTCCATGGCCTCGGGAAATACGGATTATGACCAAACAGGGATCATCAATGCCAATGATTATGGTTTTCAATCGGACACGATCTATCAAAACATGACGGTCAAAACCCTGGTAGCTGCCGGTCCCAATTTTAATAACCGGACCGTTGATATTTTCCTTGATGATATATTCGATAAGGCGCAGGAATATGAAGGATTCCATAGTAAATGGAAAAATGTAAGCCGCGCCCTTTCCTTTGACTATATGCGGCAGAACCCTCATCTGGCGGAGTACCGGGCCTTCTGCACCATTGCTTCGGCCCCGGAAATTACTTCCGATGATATTGAGCCCAACTTTTACAGCGGAGAAGCGGGAAGCTCCTATAGCGACCTGGCCACGGAACTCATCTGGCTTCTGTCCCATAACATGGACGTTGACCTGAAAGAGCGGGACACTACGGGCTCCCGTGAGAATGCTATTTACCTGGCCAACGGCCAGGGCTCAATGGCGATTGTGCAGGACGATCTCTTTCATTTTTACGAAGACCACAATCTCATGTTAGACAGCCTCAAAGTTGCCTCCATGAAAAAGATCATCCCCCTTCACTACGAGTACCTCCATCTTCTGGGAAATACCGGGGGGAGTGGTATTACCTCTATAAGCCAGGCCCAGTTCACGGGCAAGACTATCAACCTGGGTCCCAAAACCTCGGGCACATTCATTACCGCTATAAACGTTATTAAATCATATGGCTTTGTCGAAGGGGACAATATCACCTATACCTTCGACTCTCCCGGCGACGCCGTTTCGGATGTAAACGCCGGCACCTATGCCGGCATGTTCGTTATGTCCGGGCTGCCCTATTACCGGTTCTATTCCCATGACACCTGGAACGTCGCTACCGAACTGCTCACGTCCAATCTTGTAGCCGTTTCTTTTAACGGGTCAATACCATATCCTTATGATACGGACGGGGCCGGGGAGATAGTAGGCGACGGTGACGCAGTTTATGAAAATTACCCCTATCCCGAAGAGGCCTGTAGCGCCACACCAATATCAACGATCCGCGCCAGGGCTGTCCTTGTGGCATCACCCGGCTTTGATACGAGCGACATTGGAACATTTATGAAATCGGTTTTTAGAAAAAGTTATTACATGGTCAATCCTCCTGATCCGGATTTGTGGGAGTATAGGGGCGCGGGCGGTGATTACCAGCCCGACCAGTTATGGATTCCCATAAGGAAAACCAGCATCAAGACCGCGTCCGATCTCGACAATTATGCCACTGATAGTCCACAGCCAACGCTTGCACAGCGGGGAGTCTATGATACCATAATCGGGGCAAAGGAATATTTCGTGAATAATCCCTACGGCTGGTGCGATGAAGCTGTTGATTTTTACCTCAACATGTTCCCGGACAACTAATGAGAGACCTTATAAGGAGGAAACAAATGAAAAAAATTATTATGAAACTTTTCGTCTTCATGGCAGCAATCTCCCCGGTTTTTATGGCCGGATGTATCATTGACGACAGTGCAGTCGCGTTAAACACTTATTCCATTGAAAGCGTCACCGCTCCTGTTGATATTACCAGGAGCGGGGCTTCAGCTATCACTAATCCCGACCGAAAAGTCCACATCGGTCATGACCTGCCCATAAACCTGGAACTGACGGCGGAATATGCCGAAGACGATGTTCCCATACAGGTTTACCTTCTTAACATTAATGACATTGAAGAAGTTCAAAGCGGCATCGGTGATAT
>JAAENB010000434.1 GCA_024224995.1 bacterium
AAGCCAGTGATATAACCCTGGACAACTCGGGAAACATTTACCTTACCGGGAGATCGGCAGGGGATCTGGACGGAAACACAAACTCCGGTTTAACCGATATTTTCCTGGCGAAGTTCAAACCTTCAGGGGAAAAAGAATGGGTGCAGCTCATGGGTTCGGACCAGGATGAGATGGCAGAGGCCATAGCTGTTGACAGCAGCGGGAACAGCTATATTACGGGCAGGAGTGCCGGAACCTTATGGGGGTATATCCCCATAGCATCTTACGACTATTTCCTGGCAAAATGCGATACGGCAGGTGAAAGAATATGGAGCCATCACCTGGGCAACGCATCGGGTGACTATGGTGCCGATATCATTGTTGATGCCAATAATATTATTCATGTAACCGGGTATGTAGAGGGAGGCATAAACGGTGTATCCGGTAATGGCATGTGGGATGCCTTTTTATTAAAATATGATGGAGTGGGCGCTCTTAACAGTACGGCCATTTCCGGCGGATCAGAAAAAGATTACGCTTTTGGTATCGCAGCGGACAGTACCGGCAATATCTACATGGCCGGTAATGGAGCCAGTGACCTGTATGGGACAAGTGCCGGCGGACATGATATATTGTTAACCAAAGTTTATTATTCCACCGACCCCGTAACCGTCTGGGGACGCCAAACCGGTTTAAGCGGTGATGAATGGAGCTATGCTGTTGCTGTTGACAATGATGATAATATTTATATTTGCGGCCTGACAAACAGTACCCTGGACGGTTCCAACCATATTTTCCTGCTTAAATATTCCTCGTCCGGGGATACACTCTGGTCTCGGGTTGTCGGCTCCGGCAGCAATGACATAGGTAAAGGCGTGGCTGTGGACAGTGACAATAATGTTTATGTTACCGGGCAAACCGCCGGAGACCTTGACGGAAACATAAACTCCGGCGGGAATGATATTTTTATTATGAAGTATTCCTCTTCAGGAGTGAAGCAATGGATCAAACAGGTTGGGACTCCTTATGATGAGACAGCCAATAAGATCGCCATTAACAAAAACGAAAATAGTGAAGATGATATTTATATTACGGGATCCAGCGATGGAAACCTGGACGGAAAAACAAACTCGAACGAGGGAGTTTCCGGCGATATTTTTATAATGAAATTTAATACTTCGGGAGAGGTACAATGAAAAAATCAATGAAAAAGTCTATATCGTCACTTATTGTAACACTCTTAACAACCATCCTTTCTCTTTCGGGATGTGGTGACGGGTTTGATAATTCGAATCCCGATGATACATTAAAAGAAGCAGAATGGACAGGGACTCAGCAAGGCGGAACCGATAAGGACGAGATTTCTTACGCAACAGCTATTGACAGCAAGGGGAATATCTATATTGCCGGTAACACAGGGGGAGACCTTGACGGGCAAACGAACGCGGGAGATCTTGACGCCTTGCTTATTAAGTATAAACCTACTGGAGAAAAAGAATGGACACGGCTGCTGGGAACAGGCGAGGAAGATTCCTCAAGAAATATAGCCATAGGATCTGATGATACTATTTATGTTTCCGGCTGGACACGGGGACTTTTGGATGGAACTTCAAACCCCGGGGGTATTGATACGTTTCTTACGGCTTTTAATTCATCGGGAGACAATCTCCGGACTCGCCAGTTTGGATCAAGTGCCGATGATGAACCATTAGCGATGACAATCGATAAAGATAACAATGTTTACATTTCCGGGAGAACTGAAGGAGTCCTGGAAGGAAGCACAAACCCCGGAGGCTATGATATATTCCTGGTAAAATATAATTCACAGGGAACTATGGAATGGATAAAACAACGGGGCTCATCTTCCGATGAGAACGCCTATGGTCTGGCAATAGACAATGATGGTTTTGTTTATATTACCGGTTACACAGGGGCAGACCTTGACGGACAAACTAATGCCCAATCAGGAAAATACGACATTTTCCTCATGATGTATACGGCAACCGGTACCCATTTACAAACCAGGCTGTATGGATCGGCCGAGAATGATCAGGCTTATGGGATAGCAATAGACAGCAGTAATAATATCTATATTGCGGGGAAAACGAATGGTTATTTTGATAGCGACGGCGGCGGCTCTAACGCGGGAAATTACGATTCCATTGTAATGAAACTGAATTCGGATAAAGATATTGTCTGGATTGATCAAACAGGATCGGAACAGAATGATTACCCCTGGGCCATTGCAATAGACAGCAAGGAGAATATTTATACAACAGGGCACACGTTAAACAGTATGGGCACCGATTACGACGTCTTCCTGTTAACATATGACACTTCGGGAAATATGCAGCTCGTAAGCCAGGCAGGCTCAACAGGAAGAGATACTGTTTACAGTATGGCTATTGACAATTTCGATAATGTATATATTTCCGGCCACACCAATGGCTCGCTTGCAGGGAACACAAACAGCGGAGGCTACGACTATTTCTTAATGAAATTCTACGCTGAATAAAGGAGAACAATATAATGAAAAAATTACTTACAATATTTATCGCAATAATCGCAATTTATACTACCGCCTGCGGCAGCGGGTTTGAAGATGACGCTCCGGCAACGCCCGAAGCCGATCCCTGGGAAGGGACCGTGCAAATTGGAGCCGACGGCGATGACAAGGCCAATAGTACGGTTGTGGACAGTGAGGGAAATATCTATGTTTCGGGCTTTACCAGCAGCGACCTGGACGGGTATACGAACGCGGGTAGTTATGATATATTTATTATCAAATATAAGTCATCGGGTGAAAAGGTATGGACCCGGGTCATGGGAACAACAGAACGAGACCAGGTTAATAAAATGGCCATGGGCAGTGACGATACCATTTATATTACCGGGTTTACCACAGGGGATCTGGATGGAAACACTAACACCGGGGGCTACGACGCGTTTATCGCCGCCTATAACACAGAGGGGGATAATCTCTGGACAAAGCTGTTGGGAACAGACAAAGATGATGAGGCCTTTGGAGTGGCCGTAGATAAAAACAATGGAATATATATTACGGGCTGGACAAAAGGTCTTCTGGACGGAGTTTCAAACAATGATCGGGAAGATCTTTTCCTTGCGAAATACAATTCACAGGGCGGCTTGTTATGGGTTAAACAAAGAGGGACCGACTCTTATGATCTCGCTTACGATGTTGCCATAGGCACGGAAGGAAATGTTTACATTACCGGTCATACTCACGATGATCTGGATGATATTCCCAACACCCAGGCCGGCAATTACGATATCTTCCTTATAATGTATAGTCCCGAAGGAACATATTTTAATACAAAATTATTCGGATCAACAGAAAATGATTATGCGACGAGTATCGCAATAGACAGCGCGAATAATGTATATATCACGGGCCGTGCACACGGAGACATGGACGGCGCCGGAAGCGGAACATACGTGTTAAACGCGGATCTGTACCTGGTAAAACTTAACAGCAACAGGGAGACAGAATGGATACGCCAATACGGTTCTGAGCAGGGAGAAGAAATCCACGGTATAGCAATTGACAGCGCCGACAACATCTATATCACCGGGTGTACCAATAATAGCCTGGGTCTGTTGTACGATATTACCCTGTTAAAATTTGATTCATCAGGGACAATAAAATTATCCCGGCAATTTGGAGCACTTGAAAACGACTACGCCAGAGATATTTTCATCGATAGTTCCGATAATATTTTCCTCACGGGCTATACAGAGGGAGGAATCGATACCTTTGACAATGCCGGTTCCTCCGACGGTTTCCTTATGAAAATCTACTCTAAATAGAAACAATTTATGCGTCCCCCTTATCAGGCTTTGCCTGATAAGGGAAAGAGGCTAATCCCCGGTCTCAACAAACACGGGCATCACTGTTACGCCGGTCTCTTTATGAGTATAATCGACCTCATACTTGCTCTTGTTTTTATCATCAATATATTCAATGAAAAAAACCAGGGTGATCTCCGAGAGGTTTAAGCTCTTGCCGTAACGGGCGGCCTGGTCCAGCGCCTTTGTATAAGCGGGTTGATCTTTATAGCTTTTTAATTCAATTCCGTAGACGCTCTCTTTATATTTTATTATTAGATCGATTTGCCCGTTCCCTGTTGGGAACTCGGGGTAAACCACAGCTCCTTTCCCTTTAAAAAATCCATGAAGATACATATATAAATTAAAATGAAATACGGCTTCATATATTCTCATATCCGATCTTCTGGGGGCATCTTTCAATGCCCAGTCCCTGTTCTTTATTAAATATTTCCTGAACAAACCGATTATTTTTTTTATATTCAGACTCTTTTGTGTTATAACATCATCAAGATTTTCAAATGGTTCAACAAAAACGCCCATCTGTTTAAATATTTCTCCGGAAAAATAATTAAACAGCCTTTTCTGAACAAAGGGACTGGGGAATTTGACATGATATCCCTCTTCGCCTGCATGTTCCCGGTCAATGACTCCGTTCATGTATAAAAAATTTAAGATTTTATCATCATATTTGAAATCAACTTTGTCATCGGTTCTATATAATTCCAGAACCTGGTTTTTATATGGTTCCTGGTTGGCCTTGCTTATAATATTCAGAATATTGTTATTGGGTAAAATAGCGGTTGCCGCAGAATATACTTTGTTGTAGATATCCATTGTAATCGGTTTATCTTTTTCAATAATAAAATCCTCGAACCCTTCAGTGAGGAGCTCACCAAACCAGCAGGTTAAACCGGGCTGACCTGCGGTTTCATAATAGAGCCGGTCAATAACCTCCTGCTCTACTTTTTGCCCGCTCTCTCGTTCATACCATTTGAACATACCGTCAACTTCATCATACGTAAGATTGGGAATATGAATACTTCTCTGAATATTAAAGGGTGGTCCTTCTGCTTCCACTATGCTGTAACCACTTCTGAGACCGATGAGTGCAGCGCCATGCAAAAGATAGCCTCTTCTGTCAGAAGATTTCTTTGCCTGATCCTGCCTTGACATAAAAATATTTCTGAAAGAACTCAAAATGGCGCTTATGCCATCCTCCGGCAGGGCATCGAAATCGTCAAAAAGAAGAACCAGGGGCTTATCCAAAATATCATTTTGAAATATGCTGCTAAACTTAACCAGGGTATTGGTTTTAATAATTGCTTGATTTAATGCTTTAAGAATCTTTTCTCCGATATACATCAATATCGTATTAATATCCTCTTCCGCTTTAAAATTTTCAAAGTTCAGCTTAACAACATCGAATCTCTCATCAGACTGTAGCCTTAAAAAAATTTGCTGCATAAGCCAGGTCTTACCTGTATATTGAGGTGCCCAGACAGTTAAATAATGGCCGCCTTTTTCGATTTCATCTCCAAGCAATTGAGAATATACTTTGTCAATTAGCTCCACCCTCGGAGCATAATAATGCAAATCAGTATCAAAAGGCCCGTATGATGAAAATTTTCGCATTTACTCCCCCGGAATTGCATCTCAAACGCTAATCAAAATATAAGTACTTTTAACGCAAGCGGTACATTTTGTCAATAAGAATCTTCCGGGAAGATTTGCACTTTTTTACTTGAAGAAATATCCCCTGTCCTGATCTTTGACAAAGCCCCAATTTTATTATGATAAATCAACATCGGAGGATACTTATATGAAACGTTTAATTCTTATGGCAATTTTTTTGACTCTTTTAACGGTTTTTACCGCCTGCGGCAGCGGGTTTGGAGACGATGACAATACTCCCCCCCACAGACAATTCCACTCCCTGGCAGGGAACTCTGCTTTTCGGAACTGCTGAAGCCGATAAAGCCAATGGCATAGCCCTGGACAGTTCGGGAAATATTTATATTACCGGGAAATCGGAAGGGGATTTAGACGGGAACATAAGCGCCGGGAAGAGTGATATTATCCTCATGAAATATACCTCTTCCGGAGTAAAGCTGTGGACAAAGCAGTTTGGGACTCCTTATACAGACAGGGCCTTTAATATGACGATTAACAAAAAAGAAAACAGTGATGATGATATTTTTATTACGGGATACACCTTCGGGAACCTGGACGGAAAAGCAAACTCAAACGAGGGAGTTTCCAGTGATATTTTTATAATGAAATTTAATACTTCGGGAGAGGTACAGTAAACGAGCATCCCCCCTTATCAGGCTTTGCCTGATAAGGGGACGTTTCTGACACTTAGAAAACAAGAGCGCCCGACAGGCTTAAATAAATAAAAGTAAGACCCGTAATTATCGGAGCAACCGAATAACTAAGAATATGAACCATTTGACCGCCAATTCTCCCCCATGTCTTTTGCATGGATTCCAATTTGTCAAAACTGCCGGGATTGGCGATCCTTAATATTACAGTATAAAAACCATAACATAACGCGAATATTCCACAAGCCAATATAATATAATCCATTTTACCCCCCAATGATTTATAAAAAGATCATGAATATTCTACTGTATGGCAGATAAGTAAAGTAAATTTAAAAAAAAGTGTGGGGACAAATCTGTACCTGTACAAATTTGTATTGATACAAAAATGTATCAGACTGTATTAGTTGATACATTTTTGTATCAAAAAACCAGGCAGAAGAGTCACCAATCCGCAAAAAAACCATATTTCATGGCATAATTTTACTAACAAAACACCCATTCCGTACACAAAAACACCCTTCGGCGACCGTTTTTAGCAAAAAAAACGCTTCTTTTTTATCAAAATAAAAAAAATTCGCTCTTTCCCCAATGAGCAGCCGAACCTGGCACGATTCTTGCAATAGTATAGGTAAGATCAAATTTTTACACGGAGGATTTTATGAAAAGAGTACGAACGATAATGATGCTGATAATTATCCTGCTCGCCTTTGGGGCAGTTGCTCTGTACGCGCAAGAAGCAGCCGCGGCACCTGCTGCCGAACCCACAATAAAACCGATCAATATTGTGTGGACTTTGCTTGCGGCATTTCTTGTCTTTTTTATGCAGGCCGGGTTCGCAATGGTAGAAGTGGGATTTACCAGGGCAAAGAACGCGGCCAACATTATTATGAAAAACCTTATGGATTTTTCAGTAGGATCACTAACCTTTTTTCTCATAGGTTTTGGCCTCATGTTTGGCGATAGTATGTTTGGACTTTTTGGCGGTTCCAACTTTTTAGTGGATAGCGCTACTCCAAAAACCCCGGACGGGTTGTGGACCTACGCCTTCTGGTTGTTCCAGGCTGTGTTTGCCGCTACTGCCGCAACAATCGTATCCGGCGCCATGGCGGAACGGACAAAGTTCTCAGCCTACCTGGTATACAGCCTGTTTATTACCGCAATAATTTATCCCATCTCAGGTCACTGGATGTGGGGCGGATTATACGGCGGCGCAGGCGGCTGGCTCGAATCCCTGGGCTTTTACGACTTTGCCGGTTCCACGGTTGTACACTCTGTTGGCGGATGGGCCGCGCTCATGGGAGCCATCATCCTGGGTCCCCGTATTGGAAAATACAACGGCGACGGCAAGCCCCGTGCAATACCGGGACACAATATCCCCCTTGCCGCACTGGGAGTATTCATCCTCTGGTTTGGCTGGTTCGGTTTTAACGCGGGAAGCACCACTGCGGGAGACAGTCTCACTATCGGGTTTATCGCCATGAATACGGGCCTGGCAGCATCGGCAGGAGCCATTGCTTCAATGATAACTATCTGGCTAAAATCGGGCAAGCCCGATGTGAGTATGGCATTAAACGGAGCTCTCGCGGGACTCGTTGGAATCACTGCCGGATGCGCAGCGGTCTCTCCTCTCAGCGCCATATTTATCGGTCTCATGGCAGGCGTGGTAGTAGTTCTTTCGGTTGAGTTCATCGACTTTAAACTAAAGATAGACGACCCCGTAGGCGCGGTTTCCGTTCACGGCGTATGCGGAGCCCTTGGAACTCTGGCCGTTGGTTTGTTCGCCGAAGCCCGGTTCGCGGGAGAAGGAATAAACGGCCTCTTCTACGGCGGCGGATTCAAGCTCCTGGGAGTGCAGGCTCTTGGAGTTGCAGCAGTTATGGCATGGGTAGTTATTGCCAGCGGACTTCTCTTCCTGGTAGTAAAAAAGACCATGGGTCTTAGAGTATCACGGGAAGAAGAATTACGGGGACTCGATATAGACGAACATGGTATGGAATCATATTCCGGATTCCAGGTATTCAGCAACCAGTAGCTGAGTATAAGACAGAAGAGAGGGTTCAGGGGCCGGGGCTCAGGGGTCAGGAAAGGCCGCTCCGGCAGGAAAAACTTTGAACTTCAAACTTTAAACTTTCTTAAAAGAGGTATTCTATGAAACTGATTATAGCATATATACAGCCGGAAAAGCTGAATGACGTAAAGCAGTCCCTTTTTAAAGCGGACGTTACAAAGATGTCGGTCACCAACTCCCTGGGCTGCGGCCGGCAGGGCGGGTATCATGAAACATACCGGGGCGTTGACGTTGAGGTGAACCTGCTTAAAAAGATCCGTCTTGAAGTTGCCGTAAACGATGAGTTTGTTGAAAAAACAACAACTGCCATTATTGAGGGAGCCCGTTCCGGGAAGATCGGGGACGGGAAGATATTTGTTGTGGACCTGGGCCAGTGTATCCGCATCAGGACAGGTGAGGATGGTGAGGAGGCTGTTGGGTGAGAGGGGAATGGTGATCGGTGGCCCGGAGGGCCGGGTGATCGGTGATCGGGAAAAATCTCCCTTCTCATAACGTGGGGCTTCCAGCCCCTCGTTATGAAGAAGAAGGCCCCGGATAAAATCTCCGGGAACAGCCCCATAGAGGCGTTGAAAAACAAAAATATAATTCGAAGGAGAATTCAAATGAACAAAACAAATTTAAGAAAAAAATTATCTATCGCTGCCTGCGCGGCACTGATGATGGGAACACTGATCGTGGGTACAGGCGCCTGGGCGCAGGAGAGTGAGGCAGCTCCGGCTCCGGCGGAAACAGAGTCATCGGAAGCGATTGGTCTCTCCATTGCTCTTGATTATGTGAGCAACTACTATTGGAGAGGTGTGTACTGGTTCGAAAATGACGGGGTTTTCTTTCCCATGATCAGCTATGAAGCAGCGGGCTTTACCCTGTCATTTGGCGGAGAATTTTCCGAAGACGCATTTATTGACGATGGGAACTCTACAGTTACGGACAGGCATGCTCTTGACTTTGGTGTTGATTATTCATATTCTTTTGGGGAAACAGCGACCCTGGGCGCGGGAGTATGGTTCTTTATGTTCTACAACGAAAAAGCAAACAACTTTTTCACGGGAACCCTTTCCCTGAGCCTGGACACAGTGCCCCTTACTCCAACAGTGAGTTACAGCCATGACTATTATACCGATTCCGGGAAGAAAAAAGATTTTTATGTTACCCTGGCTATTGGTCATGAAATTGAGCTTACCAAAGAATCAAAACTGGAGCTGGGGCTTTCCAGCGGCTATTATTACGCCGACAGCACAGACCAGAAAGGGATCAGTGATATTACGGCGTCGGCAAAGCTGTCAGTAGACGTAAGCTCCGTTACCCTGTCCGGTGGATTTAACTATCTCATTGTACCGGCAAAAGACTTTTATACCTATAACAATGTTAAAGACTTAAGCAGGTTCAGCTCCTCTTTTAGAGCTGCCTACTCTATCTGATTTTTATCAGACCTCCACCCCCTCGCAGGGGTCGCACCCCCTCTTCCACCCCGGACCCGGAAGAGGGGGCTCTATTTTTACAATATATAGCAGCACTATACAAAAATATTAGTTCTCCGAACAGGCTTCGTTAAGAACATGTTAAATTTGCGCACTATGGCCCACTGCCGCGTAAAAACCCTTTTCGTTCCGGGTACATTTTTGTATCCTGTCATTATATGAACGAAACAGGGAACACAGAATTTCTTTTTGATATTGGGAAAATATTTACTTCAGCCGGAGATATAGAAAGCCTCCTGGAACGGGCTCTTGCCCTGGCAGCGGAACAGCTTCACATAGAACGAGGTTCCATTAATATCTATCATGAGGAAGCGGATAACATCTTTATTGACACCTCCTATGGCTATACCGATAAAGAGGTAAAGCGGGGAAGTTATAAACCCGGAGAAGGAATTACGGGAACCGTTATTCAAACAGGAAAACCCATGGTAGTTCCTTCTATTAAAGACGAGCCGCTCTTCCTGGACAAAACCGGGGCCCGGCGAAATGGGGGGACGGAAAATTCCGCCTTTATATCCGTTCCCATTAAAACCGGAGATACCGTTATTGGAACCATCTCAATTGAAAAGATCACAGATCCCGAAGAGTCCCTTGCAGCGGAGCTGAACCTTCTCTCTATTATGGCTATTATGATAGCTCATGCGGCGGCCGACCGGAAGAAGATGCTTCAGCGGGAAGCGCAGCTGGAAGAAGAGAACAGGCGTCTCAGGGTTAAGCTCTCCTTGAAACAGGAGCCCCGCAGCAGCCCGGGGAATATCATTGGGAAAGCTCCGGTGATGAAGGCGTTATATGAAAACATTCTCATGGTTGCTCCCACGAATTCTACTGTTATAATCATGGGAGAAACCGGTACGGGGAAAGAGCTTATTGCCAATGCGATTCATGAGAACAGTGCGAAAAAGAATAAGCCGTTTATCAAGGTTAATATCGCCGCATTTCCTGAAAACCTTATAGAAAGCGAACTCTTTGGCCATGAAAAAGGTGCCTTTACCGGAGCCGTAATGGAAAAAAAAGGCCGCTTTGAACTGGCAAATACAGGCACCATTTTCCTTGATGAGATCGGCGATCTTGCCCTTCCCTTGCAGGTAAAGCTGCTTCATGTTCTACAGGAACGGCGCTTTGAACGGCTTGGCGGAACCAGGACCATTTCCCTGGATGTGCGCGTTATTGCGGCAACTCACCGGAACCTTGAAGAAATGGTTTCCCTGGGAGAATTCCGGCAGGATCTTTATTATCGCCTTAATGTGTTCCCCCTCTACTCCCCACCCCTTCGCGAACGCAAGGCCGACATTGTTCTTCTTGCCGATTATTTTCTGCAAAAATATACGGGAGAGTTTAATAAAAATATCAGCCGCATCAGCAGCGAAGCCATAGACATGCTCCTCTGCTATCACTGGCCCGGGAATGTACGGGAGCTGGAAAACTGCATTGAACGGGCAGTAATCGTAAGCGGGGAAACCGCGATCCGGAGTTATCACCTTCCCCCGTCGCTCCAGGTAGCCGACACTGCAAAGGGGAGCGCGAATTCCCTTGACGAGATGGTGGATCAGTATACCAGGGAAATTATTATCGACCATTTAAAAATGTGCAGGGGAAATATCACCCTGGCGTCGAAGCAGCTGGCTACGACCAAGCGCATACTCACGTATAAGATAAAAAACCTGGGGATTGATTATACCCGGTATAGGATGCGGTGAGGGACCGGCAGCGTTTTCTTATAATTTATTTCCATTCGTTTTTATATAGTCTTTTGTTTCTGTTCCCATAACCTGGATTAAATCATAAGCGCTGATAACGGAGCCAACACCGGGAAGAGTTCCGGCGAACGATTTGAGCAATGATTTGTCTTTCTGAAATTCTTTCAGTTTTACAAGGGCACCCGGATCTCCCTCGTAACCGTATTCCCGTGCGATTTGAGCAGCAATACCTTTTGTTGACCCTGTAAGCTTTACTATTTTTCCTATTTTGCCTATCAGGAAAATATCGCCAACGACATCAACAATAAGATGTCCCCATGCCAATCGAAGAGCGGTTTGTTTCTCTTTTTGAACGAAATGGCTTAAGGGAAAACGGGAATAGAGCTTTCCTTCCATTGTGTATATGGAATAAGAACTTGCATCTCTTTTTATCAGGTATCCCAGGAGTTCCCTTTTTTTCGAGAAATAACTGACAATGGGTAGTTTAGAGAGGAATGTATCTCTGATTACATACAATCGATCACCAACAAGCGAATCACGATGGTACCCAAAAACTTTAAAATTATGCCTTCTGGACTCCCAACTTAATTGCCCTCCACTGTATATATAAATTTTTCTATAAATCTTATCCTTTTTCTGTATTCCTGCTCCCTGTTGTGCCGTATGGGCAAGCTCATGAGCCATGAGTTTTTTTCCTTCCCGGGATGCAGAATTATACTGTCCTTTAGCGAAAACAATATTACTTCCATGGGTAAAAGCTCTCGCGTTTATTGACCGGGCAAGATAATCCGCTTTCGAACCGGTATGAACACGAACAGTGCTAAAATCCCGGTTAAATCGTGCTTCATAAAATTTTCGTTCACCCTGGCTTAATGGAGTACCGGAGCCCTTGAGGCTTGAGATCTCAGAATTAATATTTTGTCCCACAACCATAGTATTGCTTCCATCTTTTCTTTGTACCGGTTTGCTTGAAGTTTCCATAGCAACAGTATTGGATTTCATTTGAACTTCAGCATCGGACATATTGACAACGGTATCAGCGATACGGTCAGCTTCCTTTTCATAAATATCTGACGGTTCACTTATCTCTAATTTGGAAGTTTCTTTTTTTGCCTGTCTAAAAATGAGGTTTATTGCGTCATGATGGTGCATGGAATCAAAACTGCTTTCCGGTTCTTTAAAAAATCTTTTTGTTGTATTTGACGACCGGCTTATTCTTTCATCTTCAGAATGAACTCTTATTCGAAATTTCCTGTGATCCATCATGTTTCTCCACCTGTTGAATGCCTTACTCTTTAATAATTTTAGCACAAATACGCTTTTTTGTCAAGGAATTATTCATATCGAAAAGCAGCGATGGTATCAGATGAAAACATTCCCCATTGTATTTCCAGTGAAGACCCCCTCCATTTGTATACGAACGTATATACTTGCATGAATTATCGATTCTCCCCTTTTTTGCTTTACACATTCCTTATTTTATTGAAATTTGTCCATACGTGGATAATTATGAAAAATACAAATAAAACAGACGAAAACATACTCAATCTCCTGGAAAAGACCAATCAAGTAATGCGCTTCCTCATGTGGGAGGTGGCCAAAAACGAGAAAATAAGCCCTGTTCAGATGCAGATACTCTTATACATCCGGGATAATCCATCATCTTTCAATAAGGTGAGTATCCTTTCAAAAGAATTTGATCTCACCAAAGCGACCATAAGCGACGCTGTAAGTTCTCTTGAAGAAAAGAAGATGGTAAAAAAGATAAAAGAAAAGGATGATAAACGATCCTCTATACTTTCGCTAACTGCAAAAGGAAAAAAACTTGCGGAAAAAGCATCAGCCTGGCCGGCTCCAATGCAATTGGCATTAAAAAAGCTTCCAACAGATCAAAAAGAACAGGCTATGCTTTTACTCATGAATCTTCTAAAATCCCTCTTTGATGATGGGGTTATTGGCGCCGCCCGAATGTGTATTACCTGCGGCAATTTCAGCGTTGAAATACATCCCGGTACTACAAAACCCCATAAATGCAACCTCACCGGAAAAAGAGCTTCCGATAAAGAGATTAATATCGGTTGCGAACATCACCAGGAATAAACAATGAATACGATTCATATTGTAGGGCGTCAGAATAACGGCAAAACAACCATGCTGGTGGAATTGATAGAAGAACTTACGGGAAGAGGTCTCACGGTAGGAACAATAAAGCACAGCAGCCATGTTCATGAACTGGACAAACCGGGAAAAGATTCTTTCCGTCACCGCGAGGCAGGAAGCAATCCCACTGCCATAGTAACGGCAAACCAGGTTGCGGTATACCTCCCCCGTGAAGAGAACAAAGAACCTCTCGATCAAATAAAATCATTGTACGCGGATACGGACCTGATTCTTATTGAAGGATATATAGACGGCCCGGGAATAAAAGTAGAAGTCTGGCGAAAAGAGATGGAAACCCAGCCGCTAATATTCGAACGCGGCGACATTACCGCAGTTATTACCGATGATGACATTGATACGGACCTGCCGATATTACCCCGAAAAGATATCGCAGCAATAGGCGATGCTATTTGCAAACTGGCGGGAATAACAAAATAGAAATCCAACCGGTCCCGGAGAGTGACATCATTCGAAGCGCAGCTGTACCCTCTATGGTACACCGGAAAAAAAGACCAATTCCAATAACGCAAAAAACGAGCAAAACACGGAAGTTTTGCGTGAGGGCGAAAACAATCCAGGAGGGATTATTTTCGCCCAAAAGCACCAGCCATATCCCAAAAGGCAAATCAGGTGTGCCATAGAGGGTACAGCTGTGCTTCCGCGCATAAACAATTTCTCTTGTAACAGTCTTACCCCGTAACGGGACTATCCCCGGGAAAGAGCATTCTTTCCATGTCCCGGGCGATTGCCGAATAAACAGAACTCTGCTCCTTTACCTTTTCAAGAAACGAAGGAACCCACTCCTTGAGCCTTTTCAAAAAGGATTCATCACCGGTTTCAGCAATAAATTCAAGCTCAACACTAATATGATCCGGCGGTTCTCCTTCATACGCGTAATCGAGCTTCGCGGTCTTATAGCACTTCAACACATTGCTTGTAGTCTCTCCATACACCAAACCTTCCCGGTAATAAGACTCATAGGGCGGACACAAAAGCGCCGGGTATGAATTAATAAAAAGATTCGTATACTCCACCTGCAGCTCTTCCAGGCTCCGGGAATTAAACGCTTCAAGAGAAGGTAATCCCTCAACCTCATTCATTTCCCCGGTCAAATCCAGAACTTCGTCCGTTGGATATGAAAGAAGAAGAGAGAACAGCCTGAACATATTTATTTTATTTACCATGTTCATGAGGATTTCTCCTTTATTACGGCAGGCAGTTTTTCAATAAGAACAAAAAAAGCCAGCAGTATTATTGATAATATCCCCACGGTAACAAGAATCTCTATTACGGAAGGAAAATAGCTCCAGTGTGATACAAACATAGGCAGTTTCGTTTTCCCCGTAACTTCACCAACAGCAGTAGGATAGGACCAGTGAGCGATCTTACCAAGAGCTGCTGCAGGCACCTTAAACGGAGAAAGGTTATAGGCCATGGGAATAAGCAGCAGTCTATGGGCCAGGACTCCGGTAATAGCAAAAATACTTCCCTTTATTAAAGCGCTTTTCTCTTCGGGCTTCTTAAAGAACAGGAACGCCGCGTACCCCATAAGCCCTACCTCAGCAAGGTGCAGCCACCAGTAATTGGTAAAAAGCAATTTTATCGTTTCAAATTCCTTTCCTTCACCCCACCATGCCCGAACAACAAAATCGTTATAATACATAAAGAGCAGTACAACAACGGCAATAGCGGAAATTTTCGCCATAATCGTATAGGCTCCTTTCAGTTTTTCAGTAAAACCGATAGTAACCATTGACGCAAGGATCACAATAGCAGGACCACAGATGAGCGCAGCCGCGATAAACGTGGGAGCCAGTAAGCCGCCATACCACCAGGGCCGGGCCAGCTGCGTCGCAAGAACCCATGCCGTAACCGTATGGATGAGCACCGCGCAGACAAGGGCTATGGGGGCAAGTTTTTTAGCGTTCTTTTCCGATTTTTCTTTCAGCTCCGTAAGCTCTTTCGCGCCCAATTCCTTTTTGAATTTCACGCCGAGAAAAGGAATATCGATCCCTTTTTCCGCGATATCGGGTTTCATTAAGGTATAGGTATACAGAGCGGAAAGAAGCGTATAGGCAGAAAGAATAATTACATCCCAGACCAGGACCGAAGAAAAATTAGGATGGAGAATAAAATTATATATCCGTTCCACACTTCCCAGGTCCGGCAATACCATTATCATTGCCGCGGCAGCAAAAAGAAAAGCCGTCATAGAGGCTATTCTGGCCACGGGTTTAAGTTTTTCAACTTTAAAGACATAAATGGCAGATGAAACCACAAGCCCCCCTGCCGCGGTTCCCACGTAGAATGCCCACATGGCAATATACAATCCCCAGGAGAATGGATTCCTCATATCAGTGACAATCATGCCCCGGTAGAGCTGGTATATCCATGCCAGGATACCAATCCCCGCAAGTACAGTCAGAATAATCTTTAGTTTCTTTTTTGTTTCATCGACCATTTCATCCTCCTTTCACTTTTGATTCATCGCCAATGGTTATGGAATACTCAATTGTACCCTTCCCGTTCTTTTTACCGGGACTAATGTAAAAAACTTTCGGTTTCGTATCCATTTCTTCAAGAAGCCTTTCAACTCCCCTGCTTTCCACTATTTTCGATATTTCACTGCCGGGATCATCAAGATCACCAAAGACCCGCACGTTACCGGGACAGCCCCGGACACAGGTAGGGACCAGGCCTTTGTCGAGATACTGCACGCAAAAGGTACATTTTTCCACAACCCCTTTTGGCCGCTTATGAGAATAGACAAGCCTGCCGTCCTTTGTTCTATGGTCACCGGGATAGCCGGGCCGGTATTTTTTCATTTTCTTGTCTTTCATTTTTTTAGGTATAACCTCATAGTGGCCGGAAGTTTCCTCCGCGTCCTTATAACTGTTTTCCGGTTTCTGCCAGTTGAATTGCCGTACTCCGTAAGGACAGGCGGTCATACAATACCTGCACCCAATGCAGCGCTCATAATCGACCAGCACAACCCCGTCTTCACGAGACCAGGTAGCCTTCACCGGGCAAACCCCCACACAGGCGGGGTTGTCGCAATGCATACAGGGCACCGGCAAAAAAGACTCCGATACATTGGGATAGGAACCGCTGGGGATCATGTGTTGATCGGAACCGGGGGTTTCCACCCGGTGCCACCAGGTTCCCGGTGGGATCGAATTATGAATCTTACATGCTACCGCACAACTTCTGCAGCCAATACACCGGCTTAAATTTATTACCATTCCATAACGTGGCATTGTATTCCTCCTTATATTTTAATCACATCACATGCGGTTTCATTCCACGCGGTAGTGGGCTCCCATATACCCGGAACGAAATAAGCAAGATGAGTCGGTTTTATCCATGGAAACGTTAGAGTGTTATATGATGTTTTATCGATATATTTACTCCACCATCCCTGTTCAAAAATAACCACACCGGGATGCAGTCCCGGGTCAAAAGCAGCGTAGGCAAGAAGCTCACCCCGGTCATTATACACTTTGACTTTGTCTCCTTTCTCAATCCCTTTCTTTTTAGCCACATCGGGATTCATAAAAACCTTTGCCTTATATTCCTGCAATTCCAGCATTGTAAGGTTATTACTGTGCGTGGAATGGACCCGGTACAACGAGTTCCTGGTTATAAAGGCAAACTTGTATTTATCTTTTTTAGAGATATCGTTTCCATACTCCGTTTCCATAAAAGGATCCTTATGAACGGGAAGGGTTTCTTTAAAATCAATAAAGACATCTTCGTCTTTATAAAATTCCATTCTTCCCGATTTCACGAATCGAGCGGTTTTTGGAACCGGGACCGGAAATGATTGAGGAGGAAAAGGGATATGTTCATTGATCTGTTCCCAGAACGCGATCTGCCGTTTTCCCGGCGTGGGCAGGTTTATTTTAACCGGCCCTTTGAGCACCTGTTCAAGAGTGATTCCCTTTACCAGGGGACCGCCTGTTTTTAACATAAGCTCAATGGCATCCAGGGAAGCCTGGTTCGTTAACTTACGGGCAAGTTCCAGGGTCCAGGTTCCGTCTTTCCGCGCCTTTTCTTCTTGATGATACACTTCCGGGTTGGGATAGAACTCCGCGATAGATTCTTTTAGTTTGGGGTCATCCCATTTTTCAGTAAGCTTTTTAGCCAGTTCCTTAACCGTCCAGAGTTCGGGCATACTGTCGAAGAGGGGCTTGATTGCCGGCTGCTGAGTCTGAATATAGGTGTGCAGGATTGTTGCAACCAATTCATATTTTTCATACCAGGCAACTCCGGGCAGCACAACATCAGCCCAGGTGCATGAGGTTGTCATCTGGAAATCGGAAGCCACAATGAGCTCAAGATCATTTGATGTTGCCATATCTCTCAGTTTATTCGACATGTTATGCTGATCAAAAGGATTATTCCAGCCAAAGACAAAAGCTTTTACGCCGTTTTTGGGATAGGGCGTTTCTTTGTTATACTTTTTAAACTCTTCACCTTTCCGGTATTTTTCATTAAACCAGAGTAAAAAAGTTACCCATTTGGTTTTTCTTCGTTTCGCGTCATTCTTTCCTTTATACAGCCACCATTTCGCAAGGGGCCAGCGGATCTTAAATTGCCCCGCGTAAGTAGAGATACCGCCGCCGGACTTACCGATGTTCCCCGTAAGAGCTGCAAGGAGTGCCATGGCTCTCCCTTTGAGATCTCCATGATACCATTGGTAATTACTGGCGCCATAAATAATATGAAGCGGCGTTACGCCCGATATCTCTCCGGCAAGTCTTTCAATGAGTGCTGCGAATTTTTTAGTACTGCTTCCGGGAGGAGTAATAATCTTAGCAGCTTTTTCAGGGGTATATTCCGCATTTACCAGCTCTTTTAACAACTGGAAAGCAGGCTTGACTTTAACGGCTTTCCCTCGAATAGTAACGGTATACTCTCCTTCAAGGGAAGGATCAAAATTTCGTTTGAGGTCTTCCGGGTTGAGCCTCTTGAACCGTTTTGACTTGTTATCGAAAACAACAAAGGATTCACGGTATTTGGGAATAACGCCCTGTCCCAGTCCAATATCTTTCGCCAGCAAGCGTTTATTGTTATCTGTTCTAACCAGGATCGGCAGGTCGGTGAAGGTTTTAATATACTCTTCATCATACTGTTTCTTATTAATAATAACATTGGCCATCCCCATGGCAAGAGCCGCGTCCGTAGAAGGATTGATCGGCACCCACTCATCCGATTTTGACGCAGTGGGGGTATAGTTTGGATCAACCATAACAACCTTGCACCCTCTTTCCTGCGCGAGACTCATAAACTTGGCATCGGGAAGCCGAGTCACGGAAATATTAGATCCGAAGATGAGCATATATTTTGAATTCGCCCATTCAATGGATTCCGCTTCCTCTGTTTGCACCCCAAAGGTCTGGGAATAAAAAGCAGGAAGATCTCCATTCATGGTATACCCATGAAGAACACTCCAGCCGAACATTGACGCCAGCCGAATAAAGGCTCCTTTGTGAACATACCCTGTTCCGGGAACCTGTATGGACATGGCCACCGATTCAGGGCCGTATTTTTTCATAATGCCTGTCAATTTTTCAGCTGTGTACTCAAGGGCTTCATCCCAGCTTACGGCCTTAAATTTACCCTCACCTCTTTCCCCGGTACGGATAAGCGGCTTTTTAAGCCTGTCCGGTCCGTAAATCAGGTTTTGCATGGATAATCCCTTAAGGCATCCCCTGGGATTATATTCCTCATCCGGGTAATCGGCTGCCTGGATAAGCGTAACAATCCTGCCATCGGAAACCTGGGCGTTATACCCGCAGGCACCGGTACAGTTTGGTGAACAGGTTGAACGCACCGACGTAATGATGGGATCTGTTGCTTCATCAAGAGATTCAAGCGCTTTAAAATATTTGCAGCCCACAGTCGACGCAGCTACGGCTGTACCACCCATTTGTAAAAAAGTCTTTCGGCTTACTTTCATTTTCTCTCCCCTATAAAAATTGTAGAATAGTCTATATCGTTAATTCAAATAATATTTTTACTCCAACAAACATAACAAGAACAGCAGTTGCCTTTTTAACGACCAACTCCGGCAAAATCCCGGCACCCAGCCGAGATCCAAGCTGGCCGCCTAAAAAGACTGCGACTGCAAGAGGTATAAGGACATGGAGGTCGCCTTCCGAACCTCCTTTTGAAAACTGGCCAAACAATCCCGCGATTGAATTTATTAAAATAAAAAAGCAGCTGGTTCCGGCAATCTGCTTTGGGTTTCCCCATTTCCTGAGATGGAGCACCGGCGCCAGGAAAATCCCTCCGCCAATCCCCACGAACCCCGACAGGAGTCCAATCGCACTTCCAACAATAACTTCAAATAAGAATGGGATCTTTGTTCGCGGCACGCTGTTACGGGGATTCTCTTTCTCTTCACCGTTTTTCTTATATTTGTCCCAAAAAAGCATATTAGAAGAGGCAATAATAAGCGACAGAGCAAGAAGAGAAAGAAAGAGTTCTCTATTAATAGCAAACTGTCCTCCCAGGTACGACAGGGGAACACTCCCGAGCACAAAGGGTAAGACCTTTTTGATCCGCAAGTGCTTTGATTTAATAAAAATAAAACACCCTGCCAATACAACAATAATATTGCAAATCAATGAGATCCGGGGTATCAGTTGATAGGGAAACAGGAACAAGGCCAAAATAGCCACGTAGCTTGAACCGCCGCCGAACCCCACAGAAGAATAGATAAACGCGATAATAAAAAAAATCGGAACAAGATATAGCACGACTTCCATCTAACACCTCTATTGATTCTTTTTTTGATATAAATGAAATATTGGATCTCTACCGCCTGCGCGGCAGTAGTTCCAATCGCAAATTAATAGTTAGGAATACTAACCTTATATACAACTCTGTAAATTCGTCAATAATTTTTTATAAAAAAATGAGAATTGCCCCGGTAGCAGTTTAATTTTTCAGTTTTTACAACAATGTCAGGGAATTAGTCCTGTCTTTCCGGAACAGGAGCCACGGATGGCGACGCCTATGTGCAATACAGGAAGTATTATCACATAGGTGGAGGAAAGACAGGACTAATTCCCGAGCGCACCTAAAACAATAAAATCAATGAGCCCTGGCAATCAATTCCGTGTCGATTCCCCGGTATTGAAAGTCGAGTTCCTGCCGCAGTTCCCGGGTCATGAGCTCCCGGACTGTTTTAAGCGGGTCCCGCTCTTCATATAACACACGATAGACCTGCTCGCAAACCGGCATTTCAACGTCCATCTTTTTGGCGAGATTGAATACGGAACGGGCCGTTTTCACTCCTTCCGCCACCATGCGCATCTCACTTAAAATATCTTTGATCTTTTGCCCCTGGCCAAGACGGAATCCTACGGTTCGGTTCCGGCTGAGATCCCCGGTACAGGTTAAAAAGAGATCTCCCACTCCGGAGAGGCCGGAAAAGGTCAATGGGTTTGCTCCCATCCGCACGCCCAGGCGCGTAATTTCTGCCAGCCCCCTGGTTACCAGGGCTGTTCGGCTGTTGTGGCCAAAGCCGAGGCCGTCGCAGGCACCGGCCGCAATGGCAATAACGTTTTTGAGCGCCCCCGCCAGTTCCACACCAATTTTATCCGTGCTGGTATACACACGGAAGTTAGGTGTATAAAATATATTCTGCACTGTTCGCGCGATTCCGGGATCATCGGAGGCTACGGTAACAACTGTGGGCATTTCCTGCATTACTTCCCGGGCAAAAGACGGTCCTGCCAGGCTCACATGAGTGCTCTTCTTTTCCGCGGAAATAAGCTCCTGCCAGATTCCCGACATGGTGAGCAAGGTTTTATTCTCGATCCCTTTTGTGGCGCTCACGCATATTACGTCATCCTCAAGCCAGGGTATCATTTGCGTTACAACATCTCGATACACATGCGAAGGTACCGCCATTACCAGGAGATCATGCCCTTCCACGACATCCCGTAAAGAAGAATGAGGGGTGATATTGTCATGTAAGGAAAACCCCGGCAAATAAAAAGTATTTTCTCTTTGCAGGGCCATTCTTTCGCAGAGTTCTTTCTCATAAACCCACATATCCACGGCGTATCCTTTGCTCGCCAGTAACTGGGCCAGGGCGGTTCCCCAGCTGCCGGCTCCGACTACGCCTATTCGTCCGTTATATTGTCCGCTATATTCTTTCACTGTTATATGCTCCTCATTGTCTCGGTTATTCGGTTAGGATTTCTAACGAAAACGTATCCTATAAGGATGATTGCACATTTGTCAAGTGAAATATCGTTTTAGTATATAAAGTTTTTGTAAAGATTCATCTTTAGGGGAAACGCGCGCGCGAGTAACGATGAAGTAACGGTCTCCTGGCGGAAACCGTTACTTCGCTATCCCGATTTAAATTACAATACGCTATAAACAGTAATGGCAGATGCCAATTGCAGAATACTGTCAATAATGATTACATCAGCAACATCACAGAAGAACGGCTCAGCCGAATAATAAAGCAAAAGTGTTAATTTTTGACAGCAGGTGTCAGAAATTAACACTTTGTCCGGCAATCAATTTTTTATTTTTGAATGAGGTGATGAAAAGGGGGGCGCAGTGCCGCCCCTTTTTCGCGACTTACTTATAACTACATCTGCAATAAGGCTCCGGCTGCCCAATAATAACTCCCGGCAGCAGACCTGTTCTTTCCCCCGCTTACATTGGAATGAACACCATCGGCTGTGTTGCAATATCCCCCGCTCACACTGGAAGAATTACCACTGGCTATGTTACCAGCTCCCCCGCTCACACTGGAATAATGATCATTGGCGGTGTTACCACCTCCCCCGCTTACACTGGACTGACCACCACTGGCTTTGTTATTACATCCCCCGCTCACACTGGAGATACTACCACTGGCTGTGTTATCATATCCCCCGCTCACACTGGCGGTACCACCACTGGCTGTGTTATCATATCCCCCGCTCACACTGGCATAACTACCACCGGCTGTGTTATTACGTCCCCCGCTCACACTGGCGGTACCACCACTGGCTGTGTTATCATATCCCCCGCTCACACTGGACCAGGAACCACTGGCGATGTTATTACGTCCACCGCTTACGCCGGTACACCAGTTACTGACAGTGTTGCTATATCCCCCGCTTACACTGGAATATCTGCCGCTTATTGAATTCCAATATCCGGCAATAAGCCCGCCGTAAGAGGAATAATTATGCTGCGCGCCAACGATAATATTATGAGAGCCCGTGCGATTATTCGTATCATCAGTATCAGACTGACTATCATCAAAACGGACTTCATTATAGCCCACAATTAAATTACCAAGACCGTTCTGTGTTCCAGCTGTATTATAAGAATTGATATTATCATCAACACCATTAGTATACCCCGAACCATTAACTATCTGCACATTGACCCCGCTAAACCGTATTGTTGGCTGCCCGGTGTTTGGATCGGCTAACCTGGTTACCCCTTCAAAAGTACTCTCCATATCATCCATCCTCGAAGTTAACTCACTAACGGCGCCTACGGTACTGGCTGCCTTTAAGCGCTCAATCTCTTCTTTTAACTCGCTAATCTCCAAATGCATCTTCGAAAAACTGAACTTTTCATCTTCTTCCAAACTTTCATCACTGCTCGTTAACCCCGCTTCACAACCTGAAAGCGCCAGGACTGCTAATAGAGCGATACAAAATAATCTTTTCATAATAATACCTCTTAAATAATTTTTAATTCATCACTATATATTATGCACGTTTCGTGCCAACGTTGGAAAAAATACGATTGTGCAGAGATTAAATTAAAATAAGTAATAGTTTCTTCTATTAAAGAGCTTCGAATAGACGTATCATCTCAGAATGGCCGTTGTATTAATATCGATGTGACTTATTTTCCGCGTTTTTGGGCCCAAATTTCAAAAAAATTTACCCCTTTTGTTCATAAAAACATACTTACTATAGATGAACTAAATTCACAAAACAGCAAAAGATGAATAATGGAGTAAACGTAATCATGAGCAAAAACAAATCAACACTACTAACAGTCTTTTTTCTTCTAGGGGCTTTATTTTACAGCCCGGCGCTTAAGGCCGCAGGCGTAAGCATGAACTGGGAACCATTTCCCGAAGCCGTAAAATACAATGTTTCGGTAATTAACAAAGACAAAAAATCGGTGGTTAACAGGATGACCCGGGGAAGCAGCCTTAATTGCAGGCTGGGCGCGGGTAATTATAAAGTAAAAGTGGGCATTGTTTTAAGCAAAAATTTTAACCGCATAGCCTGTGAAACCAGGTGGCTGGCATTTACGGTAAAATCGGACCTGTATCAAAACGTGCCTACAAACCCGGGCTATATACCGGGATCAGAAAAAGGTGACGAGAGCACCACGGTAAATCTTACCTGGAATACGCCAAACGGCCCCGGAGAAAAAACCATTTTATACAGAGTTTTCAGAAAGACAGAAGATAACAAATATGTCGATATCAAGAAAAGCGGGTTCATCCGCATTGGCCAGCAGGCCGGTTCCACCAACAAAGTAAAAAAATACCTGGTCTATAAATACCAGAAAAAAGATTACCGGGTAATTGGAGAAACAACCAAAACAGTCTTTGCCGTACAGGGCGTTGATCCCGATTCCGATCATACCTTCGCTGTCCGTTCGGTTAACCTCCGGGGAAAGAAATCGGGTAAGGTTGATATACCTTATTACGTAAAACAGAATCCCCTGAGCATAGCGTTGAAGCCCTGCTTCATTCTGCCTGTTGGCTTTTTCAGCGAGCATCTTCAACCCGGATGGGGCGGCTTCCTGGCAATATCAAAAAACGATGCCTTGTTCCGGAACCTGGAACTGGGATGTAAAGCCGGGTACTGGTACTTAGCGGGAAAAAGATTTGATACGGAAAATTGCCACATGGTGCCAATCATGGCAACGGTTAATTATAATTTTAACCTCACCTCAACCATAACGATCTCTCCCCTGTTCTCAACAGGGATCAACATCATTGCCATAGACCGCTTTGAAACCGACGACAAAATGGTCATCCGGCCCATGACTACGATAGGGGGCATGATAGAAAAGAATTTCAGAAGCATGTTTTTCGCCGAATTGGGAACGGAGTTTGGCATGCTCTTTGACCAGAGCAGACCAAAGATGTTTTGCCTGTTTAATGTGAGAGTAGGAGTAAAATTATGAGAAAACTTATTGGATGCAATATATTGATAGTACTCATGGCAGCAACAATGACTTTTAGCAGCTGCCACAACGAAGAAGCCTTTGGCGATTTACCGCCCAAAAGCGACATTGAATGCGTCACTGATGATACGGCTCATTTACGGAACACCGGCGCCGAAGGATTTTTAACCGGCGGT
>JAAENB010000435.1 GCA_024224995.1 bacterium
GAGCGGAGCGAGTTCCGAACGTTCTGCAGAGGTATTACTCCCGGTAGGCATAATTTACATTCCGGGTTGATATACCTTATATAGCCCGCTCTGCGGGGTCAGCTGCTCTCAAGAAACTAGAATCTAGAACCGGGGCTTCCTTCATCATAGCGTGGGGTGCGACCTGGGGTGTCAATTTTGGCGTAAAACAGCGATTTTTTTTCCTCCCATTTGGGTTATCAAGCACAGCGAAATTGTGTTGGTGCTCTGGGGGATAAGTGGTATTTCTCCTCCACCCCTGTTATAATACGTCCTGTATTGAACAGGGGCGTCGCCATCGTGGCTCCTGTTCCGGAGAAATACCACTTATCCCCACTGCAATAATACGCTAATTTCATTTTGTGTATTATGACGTTTTTTTTGACGTTTCTCTCCAAACAAAAAATGGGAGGAAGAAATTATCGATTTTTCCAACAGAATTTACACCCCAGGCGCGACCCCTGCGAGGGGTTAAAACCCCGGGCTAAAATTGACTCATTTTCAAAAACTCTTGCGCCCCCTTTTTGGGGCCGATGGAAACAGATCCCGGTATCATCACAGTTTCTTTCGTATTTTTTTCCGGCCATCCGGTGTCTGAGCGGAGCCGAAGACCCGGGTCAACTGCTTTTCAGAAGGTGTCTAAATTACTGGGGAGCTCCTGGTCCGCCGGGGCCTCCCGGTCCCGTAGGAGAACCTGCTTTGTTCATGCCCGGATTGGTGGGTTTGACCGGTTTAATGTCGGGGGCTTTAAAGTTCTCGTCTTTTTCGATTTCTTTTTCGATTGACGAAGATTTTTCTGTTTTATCATCTGTCTTTTCAACTGGTGAAGAACTGTTCTCGTTGCGGATCCGTGCGGGTTGATCCTTAACTTCTGCTGTTTCTTCTTTTTGGATCTCAACCGCTTCGATTTTTTCCAGTTGTTCTTCAATGGAAATTGTTGAAGGCGCAGCTGCCGCTGCGGGTTTTTCTTTGAAAAGAGTAATGGCTTTTACTTCTTCAGGGTGAATATCTCTTGATTCGATGGAGCTGGTAACGGCGTATGTTTTACCCGCTACCGTTTCAACAGCTTTGCCCGAAGAACGGGATTTTACTTTTACCGAGCCTTCAATTAAGAAGAGTTTTGTTTTTTTCTCACGGGCGCTTAAAAGAAATTGAGTGCCGATAGAATTGAGCACAGCGCCCGGCGTTTCAAAAGAATAGTTCATTTGGGCAGCATGATTAAAATCAGAGTAAACAGCACCTTTTTGGAGATTAAAGGCAAAACGGTGTTTTTGGGATGAATCGGACTGTGCTGCCGTAATGAGTAAACGGGTATTTGCGGCGAGTTTGACCTTGAAAAAATCTTTATAGGTAATTTCCGCGAAGGAATTTTCGCCAGTGTTAATAACAGTTCCCTTCGACAGAAGCGTTCCGGGCGGAGCCGTTGAATCGGAAGCCCGAACGCTGCCGCCTGTTCCGGACAGAAGAATATCGACATCATTCCCTGTTCCTCTTTGAACGTCCTTGAGAAAGATAATGCCGAATACAAGAATAAGGGAAAGCGCAGCGCCGGCAAACGAAACAGGACGCAGGTATTTTTTAAAGAGCTCAGAAGCGGGAGATTGTTCTTTTTTGGCGCTTCGCTCCAGGGCTTTCCGGTGATACCGGATTATTTGCTGTTTGACCTTTTCGGAAGGAGCAAGAGCGCTGTTGTCCGAAGAGCGGAGCAGGGCGGCAATGGATTCGTACCGGTCCCTGCACAACTCACATTCTTTCATGTGAGCGAGAACGAACTCATTCGTTTTTGAATCCGCTATATTCAGTATGCTCTGAATGATATCCTTTTTAACAGGATGTCCTTTCATAATTGCTCTTAACTCCTACTCCGGGTCTTTTATTCTGTTGCTTTCTATACTATAATACAAACAAGATGAAAAAAAGTGACATTAAAAATATAAAAAGTGAAAGAAAACCTGCTTTTTTCAGGTTATTGCCGAGAAAATCTATCACACTGGTCAGTTTTCTTCTTACGGTACGCTCCGATTTACCGATATTTTTAGCGATTTCTTCCATACTTAAGTTCAGTTCTTTTTTCATAACAAAAATCGATCGAGATGTATCATCCACTTCATCCAGCAGGGCATATATCTTATTATTCAGCTCTTCGAACTCAAGTTGCTCTATATTGTCGTCTTTTGATATAATAGTATCGTCATCTTCAATAGTAGAAAAGTTAATTCGTTTCCCTCTTTTCAGGAAATTACTTGAGAGATTATGGGCGGTTTTATACAAAAATGCCCGGATTGTCTTTTCGTCGATATCATGGTCATCGGAATAGTCAATAAGGTTGGCAAAACAGTCATGAAGAAGGTCTTCGGATGCTTCATGAGACCTGGTAAAGCGGAAAATATAAACAAAAAGTTCTTTATTCAAACTTTCATATATTTCTACTATTTTATTTTCATTAAGCATCTAATAATATTCCGGTATAAAAAAGAAAGTTCGAGGTTCGAGGTTCAAGGTTCGAGGTTTTTTGCCCGGAATCGATTGTCCGGGAAGAGTTTGAGCCTGTTTCGTGCTTTCTTCTGTGTTTTTTTCCGTTGTGCGTGAGCACATCTTAAAATTTGTCTCCTTGCCGGGAGATTAGTTACACAAGTTATTCGAAATGTTCTCTATTTGTCAATGAAATTTAGTCCGCGAAGGGTTGTAGTTTAATTTGGCCGCTCCCTCGCAGGGGCTTATTCCCTGATGCAATCGGTACGTGTTTCTCAAGGGAGGTGTCACTAAAATTGCATGCTGTACCCCCGAAAAATGAGCACTTACATACCGCTATCAATTTATGATTGACGAAGCAGCTATCTAACTGCTAGAATATCCTTCTTATAAAGTGATTTATATTATGAACCTGTTAAAACCGATTATATTCAAGATTTTTACCCTCGTAGTATTTTTGGGCCTGCTGACGGGCTGCGGCAGTTACCCGGGCGAACCGGAAAAGATCTCCATTTCCGGGTGGAAGATCCTGTATGAGCAGGATGCAGACCTTGAAACTGTTAGCGCGAAAACCGGGTGGAAAAAGGTCCATATCCCTCTTTCTTTGAAGCACCCCAATCCCGCAGCGAAAAAATACGGGTATGTGTGGCTAAAAGGTGAATGCTCCATAAACGGCAATCCCCGGGGCTATAGCGGGCTGACCCTGGGAAGAGTATATCATACTGTCTCTCTCTATATTAATGGACGGGAAATAAGTCCCAGTCCGCCGGAATATCTTACGAATATTCACATGCCCAAGGATTATATTTTGCCGCAGGGTGTTCTTGAGCAGGGGAAGAATGCCGTCTATTTAAGACTCGGTATTTTGGGCGACAATTACGGCGGGATCTATTCGGAAGGCTATTTCTATCCAAAAGAAAGTTTCAAAGATCTTCATTTCCTCCATTATTTTTTTTACGGGCAATTACCCATAGGCCTGGTGATATTGTTTTTAGGCCTGGTTATTCTCCTCATAATATTTTTCCTGTTTAATACAAAAGAAAAACGGTATTTTTATTCCGCAATGGGACTCCTGTTTTATACTATGGGGGTGCTGATTATATATGCTCCCTATCACCGGATCGGCATCAGCCATATTACCTCCCTGCTCTGGACCTACATCTCCATATTCGGTATTCTACTGGCGCTTATTATCCAGTCCATTTACGAAATATACCTGGCAAATTTTAATAAAACTGTTGTTCCCCTGCTTTTTTTGCTGGGACTGGTCACCTTTATTATGTCTGAGATAACACCGGGACTATACCAGGGAAGTATGCTGGGGTTTGGGGCGTTAGTTACGGGCACTGTTTCTATCACCTACCTGGTTATCCGGCTTAACCGGCTCAAGAAGGATAAGATCAGGCTTATAATGGTTGTTATGCTAAGCGGTGTCACCTTATTGATTTCCTGCGCGGAACTTCTTTCCCTGCTCCTGGGAGGCCGGTATAAAATGCTCGTTGTTACCTACAGCTCTCCGCTCATTGTTCTCTTTTTTGTGATCTATTATGCCGATAACCTTATGAAAAAATCTATAGAACTGGATACTCTCTACAGCAGGTTAAAGATCAGGGTTTCGGACTCTGCCGAACCTTCGGTGAGTGAAGCTACTGAAAAAAAGCTGGAAGTGGTGAAACATTTTATTAATGAAAATTATACCTCCGATCTTTCCAGGGAAGGGCTGGCTGCTGCCGTGGGAATGAATCCCAATTATATGAGCGCCCAGTTTAAAACCTATACCGGGATGAAGATTGGTGAATATATTAATTTTCTCCGGATAGAAGATGCAGTCAAACGGCTGCACGATGAAGATTTCAGAGTACTGGATATCGCGCTCTCTGTTGGATTTGAAAGTCTGTCCACTTTTAACCGGGCTTTTAAGAACATCAAAGGAAAAACCCCCACGGAATATAAGAACTCTCTTCCTGGCAATCCTTCAGATCCTGCATAATTGACAGGATTCCCCCTCCAAATTTTTGTATGTTAAATAGATTTTCTAAGGAAGAAAAATCAGTTTGAAGTTCGAGGTTCGAGGTTTTTTGTCCGAGGGTTCACACCTTGCCCGGAGGATCTTCGCAAAACAGACTCCGGTATCGACACAGTTTCTGACCTATTTTTCCCGGCCATCCGGTCCCTGAGCGGAGCCGAAGGGCCGGGTCAGCTGCTCTTAACCGATCACCGATTACCCGGCCCAGGGCCACCGATTACCTTCACCGTAGACCGCCCTATCTTCGCCTTCCTCTCTCCCGGTGAAATAAATAAAAATTCTTTTGGGAAAATAATCTTGCATACGGTATCATCACTATATACAACCTCAACACAGAAGACCTGTATGGGAGCTTCAATATCCAGGTAGTCATTGGAGATATCCTGTTCAAAAGAAGAGGAAATATAAAGATCCGTAAACAGTTCTTTCCCTTCGGTGTGAGAATAGACCTCACCGGCGATATCAACAACAGAAGTCTTAAATTGTTGGAAACGGTTGATTATATGTTTAAACCTGTCTTGTGACGGCATTATTCCACAGCCTCTTCGATTTTTTTTATACTGTCCGGGAATTTGTCCCGGTATTTTCGAAGAAAATCAAAAGCATGATTGTCGGACGATATAATCAGATCCGGTTTGTTCTGGTTATATGAATGAAGAATAAGAACATGCCTGAAGTTTTCTTCCGCAAAGGAGCTCCGGGAGAAGGGAAACAGGAAGATACAGGTGACTATGGTTATTAATATTTTTATTTTCATTATGCTTAGAAATGTAAAATTATTTGCTGTTGTTGGATATTAATCTTTTCTGTATTACCTAATTAGTATAATAATTTTTAACTAATTACAAGTATTTTTTAAATTGTTCGCCAAAATGATAATAAGTGCTGGACAGATTAATTTATAAAATTTTGTATATAATATGTTTATCAATTACTCTCTTTTTGCTGCGATCCCTATCGGCATTATTCTGTATATAGCAGGATTCCGCTTGTTGAATTTAGCGCTGTTTAAAGAAAACAGGGTTCTTAAAATTTTTATTATTTTTTTATTCTTCTTGTTGAGCCTGCCCTGTTTTTCTTTTATCCTGTATTACCTGCACCTGGTGCGGGAGCCGGTGTGGTATCTTGAATTTCGCAGTATTCACAATATTGAAATTATATCCGCTTTTATTGGGCTCTTTATTGGAAGCATAATCGATGAAATTCCTTTTATTCGAGACAGGAATTCTCTAAAAAGAATAGGGGCGATTGTTACTCTTTTTTTTATTTTTATCCCTTATTGCAAACCGGTTCTGCTTCCGGTAAATTATGATACGCGCTTGAAACCGGAGTGGAAAGATAATGTTCGCCTGCAGTCAACAGGCTCTACCTGCGGCCCTGCCGCCCTGGCTACGGTCTTCTCGTTTTACGGTATTCAAAAAGAAGAATATGAAATAGCGAAAGCTTCCTATACCTGCGCGACCGGTACGGAAAACTGGTATCTTGCCCGGTACGCGAATAACAACGGACTTACGGCGAATTTTTATTATAAAGATTCACTATCGCAGGTTCCTGTGCCGTCGATCATTGGCACCAACATTGGCGGGATCGGCCATTTTGTTGTCCTTCTTGGTACAGACCCAAAAGAGAATAAAATAATTATTGGAGATCCCCTGGTTGGCCGTTTGAATCTTACGCTTAAAGCATTTAAAAGGCGATACCGGTTTAAAAATTTAGCCATTCATATACGGTTATCCAACTAAAATGGTTCCTGTTCCCGCAGCGATGAGGATATCTTCATTGTTCCGAAGTTCCGTTCTGGCTACTGCCACCTTATTTCCCAGCCTCAGAATATGGCCCGATGCCGTAAACGAGTCTCCCCTGCCCGGGCGGATGTAATCAATCCGAAGGTCGATTGTTCCCATCTGGGTGAGCCGCCTGGCAATTTCTTCCGGCGGCGACTCTTTCATTTCTTCCAACACATGCATCTGGGCAATGGCTCCGCCGGTAAAATCCAGCACCGATGAAATTACCCCGCCGTGCAAAATCCGCTTTTCAAAATTTCCTACCAGTTCATCTTTCATGTCAAAGGAAATCTCAACCTTTTCCATCGTCAGGGTTTTCATTTTAAGACCTAACAGTTTGTTAAAGGGCATCTGGTTTTCATAGGCGTTTTTTAGTATGGTTAATATTAATTTAGTTCGTTGTTCGTCCATAGTATTGTCCCTGGTCTTAATTTATTATAGTTGGTGCGCCTGAAAAGGGCATACTCTTTTTTCTTACTAAGTTTTTTCATATTTATAATATATAACCGCAACTGCTTTAAATGTCAATACTTTATTCGACCAACCTGGTCATATTAAAAAAAACAGAAATTAAATTCTTGACATCAGGTTCTAATTGGGATAATTAGAACCTGATGTATTTTATGAAAATAGCTCGCGAAAAATCTTAGAATAGAAGGTATATAATGATTGAAAAAATATTTGAGATTTATAATACTAAAGTAAGATTGTTTAATAGAATTTTTTTTTGGCTGCCATTTAATTTTTAAAAATATTCAAATTGCTGTATTTAAAAAGCTTGATTATTTCATCTGTGTCTTAATATTATTATTTTATTTACTCTTCTTTGTTCCTGAGTTAATTGAGAATATCTGGGCGATTGAATTGATGATTTCTGTCTATATACAAAAAAGAATCATTAAAGAGCGAGCAAATATCATGAAACGGGTAGAAAAAGATTTTTGGCAAAATGAGCCTATGCTTATTTGCAATCGCTAATGGAATTGTTTTCCAGCTCGGGATCACTATTGAAGTTCTGCATACCGCAGCTTCTATATATTGCCAAACCACTGGTAATAATATTGTCTTTTAGCGCGGGGGAGCTGCTGATGTTATACATGCCATAGCTTCTGTAATTTGAGTCACCGGCAGAAATTATATTATTTTCTATTATGGGTGAGGATTTCTGAATAAAAACGCCGCATGAAAGACCGGAGTAGTACATATGTGATTTTCCGCTTGCTATTACGCAGTTTTTGATCCTAACTATCGCTTTACAGTTTTCAATGGAAACAGCTTTCGTGTTGCCGGCGGCATCGGAACTCAGGATAGTGAATCCTTCAAGCAGGGGTTCCGTATTCGTAATTCCTATAGCCAGGACCGCAAGGCCGGATCTGCCTTCTATTATTGTTTTGTTAATATCATTGTGCGGATCAATATTACGGTCGGTATTTGAAAAGCCGCGGGAGTAACCGCCCATGAGACTAATTCCTTCTGTGAGAGAAACGATTTCGTTATACGCGGCAAATTCATCGTTAGATTTTTTGCCGCGTGAGGCAACCCTTACCGTTGTGATTTCCAGTCTCTTTGCCTCTTCAATTCCTTTTTCAATGCTCTGGTACGGTTTTTCTTTTGTTCCGGTCATGTCTATGTTGTTTGGGCAGTTTTCGGTATGGGGGAAGTAAACATAAATGGAATCATTTAATACAAGGAACGCCGATTCACTAAAGAGACCGGTTTTCGTGACATCGGCACGAACGTTCCAGTAATAGGTTTGCCCCTCGGAAAGATTATCGAGAGAGTGTGATAGATATTGGGAACCCCGTGCGGGAGCAGGTAAAAAAAAGGGACTGCCGGGAATTTGATTGTTATAATCACTGTCTGTGGAGACGGTAACAGTATACGACGCGGCATCATATACGCTTCTCCATTCCAGGAGAGCGGAACAGTCCGTTACCTTTTCGTTATGCGCCGGAGAAATTATTGCCGGGGGATTTGAGTCCGCGCCGGGAGGGGGCAGAAAGCTGCCGTCCAGCATATTGGCGGTTGAATTATTGCGGCAGCCGGAAAACAAAAGTACCGGAAGAATCAAAAGTAACAGGGTTTTTATTGTTTTATTTATTATCATACTCATAAGCTCCTATAGACCAGCCGGAGCCGCCATTGCCGGGATCGCAATCAGCGGGAATGGCGGTGGTGCGGTTATTAAAAAAATCAGCAGCAGTCGTAAATAAACTGTCCACGTCATTGGAAATATCATATCCTCCGTATTTGACCGAACAGGGACTGTTCGATGATACCCCGTGTGATTGAGGATCAAGCTGCGGATTAATAAATATATTAGTATTGTCTGTTATTATTTCACCAGGTGATCCATTGTCTCCTTTTTTTAGAACATTCTCATTGCCCATACCGGTATAAATACAGTTATAGTGATAATAATTTATTGTATGGTTCGATACCAGCGCCTTTACACCATATCGCGTAGAGCCGGTATCAACTGTTGTGATGATATTGTTTATTACAATTTCAGGAGTATCCTGATAAAGAAACATACCGTAACTGCCGTAATTATCTGCATCTTCGTGACCGGGTTCCACCGCTCCGCCGGTAATCGTATTGTTTGCCACCACCGGTTCAGCGTAACGGCTATACAATCCATAGCTTCTGAATTTCGCCTTGCCCCCGGTTATTGTATTGTTTATTATAACAAGGGTGCCGTGTTCGTTAAAGATGCCGTAACTGCCCGCGTTATAGTTGAATTTGTTGCTCTCTCCGGCGGTTATACTGTTATTTGTCACCTCAGCACTGCCATAGTAATTATACAGGCCGTAGCTCCTGAAATTCGCGGTACCGCCTGAAATAATATTATTGTTTATTTTCGGGGAAAATTTTTTATCACCTTCTTCGTCCTTTCCATGTATTAATACTCCATAAGAACTGTACCTGGTATTATTACCGCCGGGTTCGGAATTACCGCCCATTATGCGGCAAAACCTGGTCTCCAGGGAGTTGCTGCACCGCAAAATATACAGGGCTGTTGTATCGCTTACGGCGTCAGGCCCCTGGATCGTGAGCCCTTCAAGCAGGGTCGGTGATTCTATGTTTTCAGCGCTAATCGTTTGGGCATAGGATCCCTGTATTATTGTTTTGTTTGTATTGTTTGCCGGATCAATAACGCGGGTATCATTGGAAAAATAGGCGTCATATCCGCCGAGAAGGGAAACCCCGTCTTCAAGAATAATAAATTCATTATACGCGGCAAATTCTCCCGAGTCTTTTTTACCGCGTGACGCGACTTTCACTGCGGCAATGCCCAGGCGCTTTGCCTCTTCAATTCCTTTTTTAATTGTCTGGTAAGGTTTTTGAATACTCCCGGTTCTACCGGTATTGTTGGGCTGGAGTATATTATGGGGAAAATAAACATATATAACATCGTCCGTTGAAACAAGTTTATCTATAAGAGTAAATGAGGATTCCGAATACTCTCCCTTCCTGGTGACATCAGCGTGAACCTTCCAGAAGCAGGTTCCGGCGCGCTGATCACTGAGATCCACGTTGGGAAGAATTATTTCTTGAGAACTGTCGGGCGTAACGGACTTCTTGTAAATAATTTCGGTAAAAGAATCATCTCTGGCAATAGTAACAGTGTAGGATCTTCCGGCAATGACGCTCTTCCATTTTAAACTAATCCTGTCGTTTATTATTCTTTCATTATTGAGCGGTGAGATTATAGCCGGAGGGTCCGACTCGGCAACGGGACCGGGTAAAAAATCACCGTCTAATATATCGTTTGTTCCCATATTGCCGCAGCCGGTAACGATACCGATTGTTATACTAATAAACAGAAGAAAAATATTTTTTCCATGCATGATAGAAGACCTCCGGTTTTGGCGCGCTGCGCTACAGACGAAATCCTACTCCCAGGGTTACCCCATTCAGCATCGTAAAGGAACCGTCTTCAATGCTGGTCCGGTTTTGAAAACCCAGGCAAATACTAACAAAGTTTTTAAAGGTCAGGGAAAACTCGCATCCCGCTCCCATAAAAGGGTGACTGTTGTTCACGGTTGAATTATATTGAGCTCCATTGGAAATATAATACCCTGAAATATCCCATACCTGCATACTATACCCGCTGCCGATCCTGGGATGAATACCAAAAAAATTATCGAAAAAATAAAAGTCCAGAACAAGAAACCCGCCGATTATATAATTATTGATAACAATAGCCAGGTTTTCCACATTGCTTTGCCGTTCCCAGATCCCGGGATTTTTTTCCTTGATTGGAGCACTTCTCACATAAGCGGCTTCAAGCTGCAGAGCCAGGCGGTCCCATATAAAGGGAAGATTTGTTCTCCCCGAGATTGATATCATGGGCGGCATGGATTCAAATTTATCGGCATAGCCGAAGTTGTAGAATGTAAAGCCCGTGTGCACTGCCAGGGTTACCCGGTATTTGTCAATATCCTCAAGGAGTTTTCCTTCTTCGATTTTAAAGCGGATATGCTTTTTTTTGCCGGGAATATTATCTACTATATACCGGTACTCATATTCATTCTTTTTTAGTATATTAATTTTAACTGCCTTTTCCCAGGCGAGTTTTTTTATCAAGGGTTCGGGTTCCCAGCCATTGAAGTCTCCTTCAATGAAAACAGAATCCGCTTTACCCTGATATCGGAATGTATATTTCTTTTTGTTTTCAATTTTTGAATGAGAGATCGCCAGAATGGAAGAACGCTTAATTTCAATTTCTTTATTAATCTGAAGATCTTTTCTGACTATTATTCTATCGTTATATTCAAGAATAATATATCCTTCCTGAACGGAACCATTATTTTTATAAATATATTTTTTTGTGATCCCTGTTTTATTAAACAGCACTCTTAAGACAGCTTCCGGCTTAAATCTTTCAGGTGTTGTTTTTCCCTTTTCCCGGAACACAACCGCGTCTTTTGATCGTTCAAGAATAGTGCCCTGAATAACCCTGCCGTTGTTCAGGAACAGGATCTCCTGAGCGTACAGGGAAAGTGGTGAGGCGATAAAAATCAGTGAAAAGAGCAGTATTCGCCATATGATTTTTTTATTTGTTTTTGTTGAAAAGAACATACTTGTTACAAAAAAAATTTCTCCGCTGTCAGGTCAATGATTTTTTTTAAAATACAATAAAAAAATTAAAATGAGTTTAAAAAAACCGGACGGACAGACTTTAAATTTTGTTTTTTAAATAATCCTTGACTATGCTTCTTCTTTTTTTATTCTTATTATAATGAAGAGAACTGAAATTAATAAAAAAGTAGCACAATATACTGAGATATATAATACCATGCTTCCACTGGTATTCAGAACTGTTCAGACAAAGGTTGCCGATCTTGATGAAGCCGGTGATATTTGCCAGGAAGTTTTTTTTCGATTTTATGAAAAATTCGAAGAAGTTGAAAATCATCGTAAGTGGCTCCTGGGCACTACGCGCTATGTTGTTCTTGAGTATTATAATAGAAAAACAAATAAAAATGTTGATATTAATGATTTTATGCAGGATATAAACCTTACTTTTGTTAACGGGTTTAAAGATACCCGGATAATGATTGAAGAGGCCCTGGAAGATATGGAAAATTTTAAAAATGAAGAAGAGCGAACCCTGTTTGAATTAATTGCCGTAAACAATTTGACCTATAAAAAGGCTGGAAAATACCTGGGTATATCGGAAGGAAAAGTGCGGTACCGCTATGAGGTTATTCAGCAGAAACTGCTGAAATATTTTAACAAAAAAGGAATTAACAGCCTGGAGGATCTTTTATGAAAAAGAATGATATTGTAAAACAGGTTCTTAAAAAATATAAATTCGATCACGAGCTTTCTCCGGAAGAGGAGAAACACCTGTTCAAGATTAGAAAAAAGATTCTTAAATCGGTTTTAAAACGCCATGGCGTATACAGTATGTATGTATCTCTTGCTGTATCCCTGTTTCTGGGGATAAAACGTTTTGGTATGTCTTTGTCCATTGGAAAAAGTTTCATTGCTGTTGGCTCTGCCGCCCTGATTATGGGGGCCGGTATCGCGGCCGGCGCGGCTGTTGCCGTAAAAAAAATCGTTATAGACCAGCCTGTTGCTGAAGAACGCGTTCCCGTTCCCGTTCCCGTTCCCGTTCCGGTGACTGTTCCTGTTACTGAAAAAGAAAAGAAGCCTGCTCCCGCAGTTATAAAAAAAATAACGTTTAAGTCCTTATATCAAAAATACGGTCATGTGGAAAAAGTTCACCTGGTGAACGGGAATGTTTTAAAAGGTTCGTTTCTGGATAAAGGAACAAAGTCGCTGCTTATTACCCCGGGCGGGGTGGTTCGGATACAAAAAAGTGAAATTAAATTTATGGAAAATATTCCTTTTGAGAAGCTGTAAAAAAACCGCCCCCTGGCAGGGGCGGTTCCATTGTTTTTGGTTAAACTTTAATTCCGGGTTAGTCCCAGATCAAAGCCGGTACAACTATAACATCGGGGCCGGCGTTGACGAAAATACGCTTGCCATAACGGTCAACCCATATAACATTCAGGTGAGAATTATTATCATTAGTTGGGTTCAGTCCCAAAGAGGAGTCACCAAGTTTAATACTTCTACCGGAGCCGTAATTGCGGATCCAATACATTCCGGAGTTCGCGCAATGCATATCGCTTTGGCGAAAAGTGGAATAATTAACCTCTGTCCAGTTTGCTCCATCATAGTGATAACTCCTGAACCAGCTGCCAAGGTATATATCAGTGCTGCTGTTTCCGCAGACTTTGACAATGGCACTGGGAAAATAATCTGAGCCCTGGTATTGTACTATTTCCCACTGAGAACCGTTATAGTGCAATAAGATTCCCGAACCACTGTTACCGCCGCTGAAAGTTAAATAAACATTGGAACTTGAAGTTCCCCATATACTTTTATAGCTGTATGAATGGCTATCCACTTTTGTTTGTATGTCTGCCGGCATTGCCACTTGTGTCCAGCTGCCGTTGGAATAATGAAACAGGGTTTTGCCGCTGGTGACGTAAAAGTCATAGCTGCTGCTGCCCCATATGGCCCCAAAATTGCCGTTGAACCCGGCCGGGATAGTTAGTTGCTGCCAGGTATAGCCGTTGTACTTCAAGAGAGTGTTTCCATCACCTACCGCGTAGACGTTAGAGTTTGATGTTCCCCACACAGCTCGCAGTGTTTCCGTGGTTCCTGATACCGTGTCTGTGAAAGTACCGTTATCGTTATATTTATCGATCCTGCCGTTCGCGCCGGCGATAAATATATCTCCATCAGGGCTTCCCCAGATAGCGGCAACTGTTCTTACATCGGAACTGGGAATAGAAACGGGACTGCCGGGAGTGATTGTAAACGTCGCTGCAGCATAATCGCTTGTTACAGACCCATCCTGGTCCCAGGCTCTTACCTGGATTGTTGTCGCCTGTGAAGACGCACCGGGAGTAAGTACCAGTTCCGGGTTGGAGCTGTCATTGTTGTTCACTGTCATCCAGCTTGCGTCAAATCCCAGGAAACGATACGTTAAGGCATCATTGTCGGCGTCGGAAAAAGCGTCGGCAGGGATGGTCACAGTTCGTGTTTTATCGATCAATGCCGTAATATTGGGCATTCCCGCGTTCACCGTTGGAAGTTTGTTGTCTATTGGCGGATCGTAAACTTTGACAATAAAAGAGGTTATTGCGTAACCGCTGGTCGTAGAGCCATCCTGATCCCAGGCTATCACCTCAATTGGTGTCGGTTGTGATGAGGCAGTGGGAGTAAGGACCAGTGCCGCGTTATGGGTATCATTGTTGCTAACAGACATCCAGCTTTTGTCCATTCCCTGAATACGATAACGTAATACATCATTGTCGGCGTCGGAAAATGCATTTGCAGGGATGGTCACTGTTTTTGTTTCTCCCACCACTGCTGTGATGTTTGGCATTCCCGCGTTCACTGTTGGAACATTATTGTCTCCCGGAATATTTAATTCTCCATGGCTGTTGCTTCCAACAGCAAGAATCGTACCGTCTGATTTTAGTCCTATGGTATGATATATTCCTGCTGATATTTTTATAACATTGGTCCAGGAGCTTACGTTGCATTGTCCTGAAGAACCATTAAGACCAATAGCCAGAACAGTGCCGTCTGGTTTTAATCCTACAGTATGGTGATAGCCTGCCGCGATCGCCGTGATATTACTCCAGGTACTTGCGTTACATTGCCCGTAAGAATTATACCCTGTTGCTACAACAGTGCCGTCTGATTTTAATCCTACCGTATGCATTGCTCCGGCTCTAACCGCCATGATATTGGTCCAGGAACTTACATCACATTGTCCATGACCATTATACCCTGCTGCCACAACCGTGCCGTCAGGTTTCAGTCCAACTACATGGTTAAAACCGCCCGATAGCTCTGAAATATTTGTCCAGGTACTTGCGTCGCTCTCGCCTGAACCATTAGCCCCATAAGAGCCAGCATAAGCTACTGTGCCGTCTGATCGCAGTCCCACGGTAAAGCAATAGCCGGCCGCTATTTGCGCAATATCATTCCATGAGCTGACGTTGCATTGGCCATTCGCGTTGTATCCTGCTGCCACAACCGTGCCGTCTGATTTTAGCCCAACAGTATGAAGATTCGAATCCCCTGTTGACATCTGAATGATATTTGTCCACCCGGAAACATTAGACTGTCCATAGAGATTGCTTCCCGCGGCAGCCACAGTCCCGTCTGAACGTAGTGCGCTGCTTTGACCTGAAGATGCTGCAATATCCTTATACGCAATACTCCCGCCAAGATCCCAACCTGACACAGAACATTGGCCATTGGAAGGGCTGCCGGCGGTTACAACAGTACCGTCCGATTTAATTCCCACTGTATGGTGGTAGCCTGCTGAAATATCGATGATATCATTCCATTCGCTTATGGAACACTGACTGTTATTATTATATCCCACAGCTGTAACAGTACCGTCTGTTCTCAGCCCAACCGTATGATCGCCGCCTGAAATAACCTTAACAATATTATTCCAGCCGCTGGTGTTGTTTTGCCCAAAGTGATTTCTACCAACTGCCAATACAGTACCATCAGCTTTTACCCCAATGGTTTGATTATACCCCGCAGAAATATCAACAATATCATTCCAGGTTTCAACATTGTTTTGTCCGTAATTATTTAATCCAACAACCACAACAGTGCCGTCGGCCTTTAAACATGCTGTATGGTTTATCCCTGCCGCGATGGCAACGATATCGGTCAATCCTGATACATTGCATTGCCCGTAATTATTATTTCCTATAGCCACGACAGTACCATCCGCTTTTAATCCAACGGTATGGTATGTTCCGGCCGTAACCGCTGCGATATTGTTCCATCCGGTAACATTACACTGGTTATAACCGTTCCACCCCGTAGCTGCAGCCGTACCGTCCGATTTCAGCGCTACTGAATGATAGAGATTCGCTGAAACCTGTACAACATCATCGCAGGCACTTATATTTGTCTGACCGTAACTA
>JAAENB010000436.1 GCA_024224995.1 bacterium
AGTGATGCCTCGGCAGGTTGTGAGGCTGTTTGAGCGGAGCGAGTTCCGAACGTTCTGCAGAGGTATTACTCCCGGTAGGCATAATTTACATTCCGGGTTGATATACCTTATATAGCCCGCTCTGCGGGGTCAGCTGCTCTCAAGGAACTGCCAACTGTCAACTACTCTCCTCCTCCATCTTCTTCTGCACCCGCTTTACCCTGTTTTCCTCCTGAAGCTCTTTCCACAACTCAAGCGCTTTCTCGTAATTCTCAATCTTTTCGTATAACGATGCTGCCCTATAAAAGTACTCCCCGGCTTCAAAAAAGCGGGCAGCGGAATCCGGATCGTTTAAGGATTCATAACTCAGACCTGCCAGTTTCCAGTCCTTGCCTTCTGCGGCGTATTTCGCAGCAAGGGCGTATTCTTCATGCTCATGGTACACCAGGGCCGCGTCCTTGAACTTCCCCAGTTCTGCCAGCAGTTCCGCTCCCTCCTTGTACCGGGAGCAGGCAGTAAAGAGCACCACATTCTTTTCGTTTATGGGAACCCGGTCTAAAAATTCTTCGTATTTTGCGTTGTCGTTAATATAACAATAACATGCCTGGAGATTAATATCATTCTCCAGATTTTCATATTTTTTTATCTCTTCCGAAAGGTCTGCAATAATTTCCTCAGGATCACAACTTTCATACAGTTCATCAACGTCATACAGTTCATACAGTTCTTCTACTTCATCAAGATTATTGAGATCCTCAAGTTCATCAAGTTCAGAATGTTCTTCAGGGACTTTCTTATGGATAAGTTTAATAAGCCGCATGATACTGTTATAGTCTTCCAGGGAGAGCAGCAGCGATATAAAATTAGGAGCAGTATCCCCTGTTCCCCAGGTTAGCCTTCTTGTTGTTCGTGCGGTCATGATCCTGCACAATTCAAGGAGATCCGCTTTTTTCTCCCCCTCGTACTGTTTCAGAAGTTTCATAAAAAGCAGTGAGATCATATCTGTCATGATGCGGATGCCGTTTCTCCGGTACCATTTGAGCACCTTTTCTTCATGAGCGTCAACAGCTCCGCCGGAATACTGCACCAGCATTTCCCTGGACACACTTAATACCTCCCTGTTGGCCAGGTAACTTTTTAATGAGCGCATATCCCGTTTGTCTTCTATAAAAAAGGGAATAGCATCGTCATCAATTTCCAGTTCCAGGTACGACTCAAGTACGCCCTGGGGAGAATTTACGGCTTTATACCGCGGCAGCGCTTTGGCGTATTCTCCCTCTTCGTACAGCGTAACAGCCTCCCGGTTTAAGAGCTCTGCCCGCTGCCGGTTATACCCGGGTCCCTGGGAAACATGCAGGTCAAAAGCTCTGGCTGTTTCTTCCATGAAGTTCTGAAGACCGCTCTCATCAAGACTTTTAAGATCAGTCTCTTCAAGAGTACAGGCGTACATATAATAATCACTCAGTTTGTTATAACACTCCGCCTTTTTTTCAATGGAGCCTGCCTGTTTAAAAAGATCAAGAGCCAGTTCATACTCCTCTTTCTCGAACAACAGGTCCCCGGCCCTTTCCTCTTCACCCAGGGCGCTATACCGCAGTGCCGCTTTGATTGCTTCACTGCTTCCTTTTTGTTCAAATTCCCGGGCCTCCGAGAGAAGTTGTTCCCGGACCGCTCCGCCAGGTTCCGCTGCCAGCCCAAAGGCTTCCATTGCCTGTGCATAGTCTTTCTCTTTTTCGTATAACAGGGCCAGGGAGTAAAAGTCTTTAAGTTCACGGTAACAGGAAATTATTTTTTTCCGGTTCTTTAGTATTGTATATAATTCCAGCGCCTCTCCGAATTCATTTCCTTTGTAATAGAAGGCTGCTGCTTTTTCCGAATTTTTAATTTTTTTGTAACAATGAGCCGCCTCCACCGGGTCGCCGCTTAACGCGTAATTATGCGCTGCTTTTTCATACTCTTTTTGAGACGCGTAATACCGGGCCAGCTGCTCGTAATTCTTTGCCTTTTCCCAGTTTTGGACGGCATTCTCTATTTTCTCCAGTTTTACCCAGGCATCCGCCGCCCGGTTATAGTCCCCTTCCTGCTCATAGAGCTTTATTTGACAATACAGAATCTGTTCTTTATTGTTTGTCTGCTGCCAGAGCTCCAGGGCTCTTTGAAAATTTTCCATATACTCATAACACCGGGCCGCGCGTTCTTTGATATCTAACTTTTCGAAGAGCTCCGCAGCTTCTGCGTAGTCTCCCTGTTCCTCGCGAAAATAAGCCAGAGCCCGTTCTTCACCCTCCGAATTTCCGGCATTGACATAACTCTCCATTGCCGCCCGGTAATACTGCCGCTCAAAAAAATAATCTCCCTGGGAATCCCATTCTCCCGGTGTTGACCGGCGGTAAATAACCTCATCCAGTACCGCGCTTTCCGTACTAAAATAAATATGCTCCCGCACCGGGTCTAAGCCGCACAGATCAGAGGCCGTTCCCCCATCATACAAAATAAGCGTATTCCGGGCTCTGGTTACTGCCACATAAAACAGGTTAATCTCATGCTTAATATGGGGATACCGGGTCTTGTCCGGTACCTGCCCGGTTCCGATCTTTCGCCAGAGATCGCGTGATTTTTTATTGTTGATAAATTTCCACACCAATACCGTATCGAACTCAAGGCCCTTGGCCTCTGAAATAGTAAAAACAAGCTCCGTTCGCAGCCGCTCTTTTAAAATCTTCTGCTCCCGCGCGTCCCGTACAAGGATTATCAAACCTGCTACCCGAACCGAAAGCTTTTCTAAAATATCCTGTTCTTCTATTCCGCTTATAAATACCGGCGGCTTGCCGCTGAATTTCCACTCCTCCTTTAGCTCATTTCCCGTAAGACCAATGAGCTTTTGCTTGAGATCGAGCAGCGAATTGGACAGTTTTATTATATTTCCCACACTGCGGAAATTCAGGCGCAGGTTTACCAGGTCCGGCACCGGTGCTCCCCGCTCGTAAAATTTGTCTTTTACCTCTTCCCACCGGAACCCGCTTGGATTAATTATTTGCCGGGGATCTCCTGCGCAGAGTATATCCCGGTATGTCCGGGCAAGCCTGAATATGAGATACACCTGGATATCGGTGAAATCCTGGATCTCGTCGCATACTACCAGGTTGTAGCGGTATCGCTCGGGATTGGCGTCAAGGATGGCAATGGCGGCTTTCGTGAGGTCCAGTTCATCCCATAATCCCTCCGATTCCAGGCGTCCCTGGTAATATTCGGCTATGGAATATATCTCTTTACGATCGTATAAAAAGTTGGGTGCCCGTTTTTTGCCCAGGGCTACGTACTCATTATAGGTAAGGAGCGGCGAACTGACACTGGCGCTTTTCTTATGTAAGATCTTTAAAATCTCCGCCAGGATGAACTTCACTCCCGGCGAATAGAGCGTTGTCCGCTCTTCCATTGAATGGACCAGCTCTGCCAGGCTGCGGCAGCCGGTTTTGTTCTTTACCGGTTTTTCCACTTTGTCGAAGAATTCAAACCGCGAAAGCCCCATGATATATTCCTGGAGCTCCCCAATTGCCGCCTCAGACAGGTTATTCGCCTCATACCCCGTGAGCAGCTTTTTATAGGTTCCAATACTTAAGGGCGGCTTTCCTCCCTTGATAATTGACCGTATCTCCTCCCACACCAGCTCACTGTCATATTTCGATGAAAGTGTATTATTGCTGAATATCTGGGTAAAACGCTTGAGCCCGGCCTCCTTTCGTATATCGAAAGGTTTTCCTCCTTCCCGTACGATTGTTAACAAGAGATCTTTAAATACATGGAACCGGGGCGGATTATCTTCCGCTTCCATGCCGGTTTTATTCACCAGCCCCTTATACAATCCTTCGGAAAAGCGCTTTAAAAACTCGTTATAGGTTAAAAAGATACGCGGTTTATTGCGATATTTATCTTTCAGGAGATAATAAACACTGATGGTTGTTTTTCCGCTTCCCGCGGTTCCCGAAAGCAGCAATGGAGGATCATTTTCCAGGAGATGCTCCTGGTCCGCAGTAAGATATAATGCCAGTTCAAAATCATCGACTTCCGAGAGTTCCTGCCCCTCTGTCCCGCTATCATACAAATGTATTCTTTCCCATTCCTCTTCACCAAGTACCAGCCATTTCTGGGGTCCGCTCCTGTCTGTGGTTTTATCCTCTATTCCTTCCTGAGAATAGGTCTCTTGAGGCAGGTCTTCAAAGATCACTTCTTCATAGGTTTCTGTTTTACTGGGCTCAAAATTCAAAAAAGGAGCATTTTCCGGGATGATTACCCGCGCATTCTTGCTGATATCATCATGGCGGGTTATTCCCCATATGTAAATGGCAGTTTTATTGTTGTGTTTTCCCAGGGTAAAGAGGATGCGGTCCCCTTTGTCGAGACGGGCCTCAAAAACCACTTTTCCCGCCATTCCCTTGAGCTTTTTCACTTTTACGCCGCTGTCCCAGATCCCGTTCTCAAGGAACTCGAACTTGGCCCGAAGCCGGGCTTTTTCCTTCTTTGGCAGGGTTAACACTTCCTGCTTTAAGGTCTCATTTAATAATACGATATATTGAATATTTTTCATTGATCTCTTTCCAATCTATATATTCAAAGAAATCTAGTTTATGTAAATTAAATGTCAAGTGGAATATTCCCGGAGCAAAGAAGATGAACGTCTATTCTATTCTATTTCCTATTGCATCTCCTGACTCTAATTTTTTAACCCGGGAATCCTCGGTTAATAATTTCATCTGATGAATTGCTAATTTATTCAATTTTACTAACCGTTTGTCCTGGTCAATTCCTTCATTAATAAACAAGGCGTTCAAATTTTCCAGGTTGGACAGGCAAACAAGCTGCGAAACATTCGCATAATCTCGAATATTCCCTTTTTTGTCTGTATTCGTATTTCTCCATTCTTTTGCGGTCATTCCGAATAAGGCCATATTCAATATTTCAGCCTCAGACGCATAAATAATCTAAATTTGCTCTGGGGTCAATTCTCTGGGAATTAAATTCTCTTTAATTGCATCCGTGAGTATCCTATAATTAATTTTTGATAAATTTCTTTTTATGTCCCAACCAAGCTGCTTTCTTTCTTCATCTTTAAGCCTCTGGAATTCTTTTATCAGGTAAAGTTTGAACTGAGGAGATATCCAGGAAGCAAACTCAAAGGCTATATCTTTATGGGCGTATGTTCCGCCATATCGTCCCGCTTTCGCGATAATTCCTTTTGAATTGGTTTTTTCGGTCCATTGTTTCACTGAAAGGGTAAACCTGTTTAGTCCGGCTTCATTTTTAATTCCCCCGAATTCGGGGGAATTAAACTCGGGATTGTATATCTCTTCCCATACCCCCAGGAACTCAATGGTATTCTTATTTCTGAGCCATTTTTCTATTAATGCCGGCCCGCTTTCAATATTTCTTACCATATCCGTCAAAGAAATGAAGTCATCTTCATTATAACGGTAATAAGATATTTCAGTTCCCAGTACACTCATTTTTGACATTGACTCAACCTCCACATTTATTACGCATACAAAAGTTAGTCAATATTGATTCATTGTCAAGTAAAATATTCCCGATCTCCTTATTAATTTCATAATAAAAACATGGACATTCTTTCGATTTTACGGTATAATCATGTCTTTAGTACAACAATAAATATTATTAAACAATATGAAGAACAAAATACGGATATTTATCGGGATATGGCTGCTGCTTGCTCTTACTGCCTGCGGCAATACCGGTGAAATTCAGCCCCAGGCGAAAAAAGGAGTTCTTGATCTGCGGAAGTGGGACCTGGTAAAGGACGGCCCCGTGAACCTGGACGGGGAATGGGAATTTTATTGGGAAAAGCTGCTAAAATCGGCTGATTTTTCAGAGGAAAGAGTGCCGGAGAAAAGCGGATATATTAGCTTACCCTGTCCATGGAACGGGTACGAAACAGGGGGTAAAAAACTTTCGGAAGACGGATTCGCTACGTACCGGCTTATTGTTTTATTAAAGAATACGGAAGTCCCATTAGCACTTAAGGCAGGTGCTATAGATACAGCTTCCGTATTATATATAAACGGAAAAAAACTGGCTTCCGTGGGGCTTGTTGGAACTTCCAAAGATCAAATGAAACCTCATTTTTTGGATAATATCGTAGATATTATTCCCTCCAATGAGCGGTATGAAGTAATACTTCATGTATCGAATTATTTCGACAGGAGAGGCGGCTCCGCAAGACCTCACTGGATTGGCATGAAAGAGGATATTCAACGAATGAGGGAATTGAATGTCTATTCCAGTCTTTTTTTATTCGGCAGTCTCCTGGTAATGTGTCTCTACCACATCGGTCTTTTTATACTGCGAAACAATGACAGGGCTTCTCTTTATTTCGGGCTTTTTTGTATCTCCATAGCCACGCGGGAAATATTTCTGGGAGACAGAATTTTATTTAATGTCTTTCCCGGAATAAGCTTTAACCTTGAGCTCAGTATGAACTCCGGGTTAACGTTTCTTGGTATTGCTTTTTTAGCAATGTTTTTAAGTTCCCTTTTCCCCCGGGAAATTCCAAAAGTCTTTACCCGTATTATGCAAATTATTTGTTTTCCCTCGGCAATTGCGGTTTTTTTTATACCGGTAAAAGCCGTATCCTTTACCTTTGTTCCTCTCCAGGTCATTATTTTATTAAGCTCCGCTTATATGCTCATAATGCTTTTTGTTGCTTTTTATAGAAAACGGGAAAGCTCGCTCATTCTTTTGCTGGGATTTTTAATTTTCTTTCTTACGATACTGAATGATATTCTGCATAATAGTCACATCATTCAAACCTGGTTTATGGCTTCACTGGGTCTTTTTATTTTCATCTTCTTCCAGGCATACCTTATTGCGGCCCGGTTTTCCAAAGTCTTTTTCTCCGTGGAAAAACTTTCCATCGATCTTGAGCGTAAGAATATGCGGCTTCTGGAAATGGACAGGGTAAAAGACGAATTTCTTGCCAATACGTCCCATGAACTTCGTACTCCCTTACATGGTATAATTGGTCTTAGCGATTCCCTGGTCGATGGAGCTTCGGGAAGTCTTTCGGAAAAGGTTAAACAGGATCTTGGGCTCATTTCTTTAAGCGGAAGACGGCTGGCGTCACTGGTCAATGATATTCTCGATTTTTCAAAACTTAAAAACAGGGAACTGAATCTCTCGTTAAAGCCCGTTGACCTGGCTATGGCTATTGATGCCATAATAACTCTTTCACTCCCCCTTACGGGCTCTAAAAAAATTGAACTCAAAAACAGCGTCAAACACCTTCCCCCGGTGCTGGTAGATGAAAACCGCCTTCAGCAAATACTCATGAACCTTCTGGGAAACGGGATTAAATTTACCGAATCGGGCTTTGTGGATATTTCCGCAAAGTACCTGGAGAACGACACAGGAAATGGTTTCGTAGAAGTGAGCGTGACCGATTCGGGAATTGGAATTCCCCCGGAGAAGCACGAGATGATATTTGAATATTTTGAACAGGCAGACGGATCAGTGGAACGCGAGCATGGAGGAACCGGGATTGGTCTGGCAATAACAAAAAAACTGGTTGAGCTCCACGGCGGTTCAATAGCTGTTGAATCGGAAACAGGCAAAGGAGCTTCTTTTATTTTTACTCTTCCCGCAGCCACGCTGGAGACCGGCGAAAAGGCAGATACTGCTAAGGTGCTGTCGGCCGTTCTTCCTTTAAATGATCTGCCAAACATACAAGATTTTAAGCCGGAAACAGGGATAACAAAACAGGTTTTCCGGTATGAAGAAATGTCCGTTATGGAGGGTGATAGTGCTCCCAAAATTGTGGTCTTTGCCGTAGACGATGACCCGGTAAATCTCCAGGTTATTTCAAACCAGTTCCCTTTTGTTAATGTCGCTGTTGTTACCGCTTCTACGGGGAAAGAAGCCCTGCATCAAATTAAAATTCAGGGAAAACCTGATATCATCCTGCTGGATATTATGATGCCCGGCATGTCGGGGTATGAAGTCTGCCGTGAAATACGGAAAATCTACCGGCCAATTGAAATGCCCGTTATACTCCTTACGGCAAAAAACAGGGCCGAAGATATACAGGCGGGGTTTTCCGCCGGTGCAAATGATTATATAATAAAACCCTTTGTTAAAGAAGAAACTCTCTCCCGCGTTAGATTTCACCTTGCCCTGTCCCGGTATTGGAAAAGCCTGAATAATACCAAACAGGAACTGGAAGAGCTGAATGAAAACCTTGAAACAATGGTAGACGACCGGACAAACGAGCTGAAACAGGCTCTGGAAGAGCTGGAACTGGCTTCGAGAATTCAGGCCCGGGATATGAGTATGGCCGTGAATGTTCAAAAAAACTATTTACCCCAGCAGGCTCCTTTTACAAAAGAGTGGGATGTGGCATATGCATTTCACCCCATGGTTGGCATCTCAGGCGATTTTTATGACTTTTATATGCAGGAAGACCGGCTTGCGGGACTTTCGCTATTTGATGTTTCCGGTCATGGAATCGCCTCGGGACTCATAGCCATGATTGCGAAATCCAATTTATTTAAAAATTTTATTCCCCGAATGGATGCGCCATTAGAAAACGTAATGGAAAGCTTTAATGATGACCTCATTGGTGAGCTTGATGCGATTAATCATTTTCTCACCGGTGTGATGCTGCGGTTCAAAAAAAATGCAGTGGAATACGTAAACGCCGCTCATCCCGATATTTTTATCCGTTCCCGGGAGGGAGTCTCCTCTGCCATGACCAGGGCAAATAAAGAAATTGCCGGGGGACTTCTTGGTTTTTCTATTGTGAGAGATCCGGCTGAATCGCTTTCCTTTGAAATCAACAAAGGAGATTATATTTTGTTATATTCGGACTGCCTGCTGGAATCGATAAAGGATGATGAGGACTATGGCAAAAAGAGGATCGCCGAAGCTTTTAGTAAGGCATCTGCGGGTTCAGCCCAGGAGGTTCTCGATTTTATCCTTGATGATTTTTTCCGTTTTTTAGGAATAAACAAGGACTCCTCAAAAGCGCTAAAAGATGATTTGACTGTGATCCTTTTGAAGAGATTATGAGAGGGCCTTGCCGGCCCTCTCGTGCCCATGCTGCGGCTTATATTTTATAAATTGTTATATCGTCGAAAGAGACGCTGCTTCCCCGGTTTCTTAATCCAAAAGAACCTTCTTCTAACCGAATCCTGTTATCAATCAGCACATCCCGGTTGTCTACCCGGTAAAGAATTTTTTCCCCTACCAGGTATATTTCAAAATCATGCCATCCGTCAACAGGAATCTCCGCGGGCATTGACGATATCACCCTGTCGGGCCATGCCCAGGGTTGAGTTGTTTCATCCCGGGTTTTCCATTGATCCCATAATAGTACATGATTTGTCCGGAAATCGGAAATTGAGCTATGATTATCCAGCACATAATAGATGCCGTTATTTTCTCCCGGCAGCACTGTTTGGGCGCGTACAAAAAACGAAGCAAAACTGTTACTGGTATTTTGCTCTCCATTACCAATAATGTTAAAACGCCCGGTAATTTTGATATCTTTTAATCCGGGTCTATCGAGAACTATTTTTGAGATGTCACTACTGCCCAGGAGCGTTCCGTTTTCTATATACCAATCACCTTCAACAATATTCCACCGTTCCAGCTGGTCATTCGATTCAAAATCAAATTCTTCAATTTTTTTCGGTATAAAAGAACCCGTATCAATAACTGCTTTTTCAAACTTCACCCGCCGGTCCTGTAGACCCATGGTGTACATCAAAAACCTGCCTTCGTCATCGGTTTGGGTCTTCAGGTAATAATGCTGCTTCCCTTTTGTTATTTTAACCAGGTCCCAATCGTCGGGAAAGTTTGTGCGAACGGAGAGCGTTGTTTTTTTTATGAATGGTTTCAGTGCTTTAGTCGCCCTGAGCCCTAATCCTCCATACCCCGATGTTATTTTTACAGAATCACGCAGGTCATTATACGCGGCTATTTCTCTCATGGGCGCGACCCACAATATATCTCGTTTTTGGTGCAGCACTTCCAGGTATTCTTTGAACTCCGCCAGGGAAATGGGTAAAAAATCTTTTTCCACACCATGAAACATAGTGGTAAACCATCCATTTGTTTCAATGGCTGTATCAATTTTTTCTTTTAAAGTATCTATCCCGGAATAGACATAAAATAAGGAATCTGTTGGCACCAGGGTGCTTATCCATAGATAGTTTCTTTTTACAATTTTATTTGTTTGTTCATCCATATCCAGCCAGGGATAGCGGAACGTTGTTACCGTATTTTTTCCAATGAGCCTTTCAATCACCTTTTTGGATTCAAGAATTTCAAACAGCAGCTCCCTTCGGCTGACCTTTGTGAGATATTGATGAGAGTATGAATGACTGCCGATTTCATGACCCTGCAAATGGAGTTCTTTTATGTTGCGGGCGATTGTAGGTTTTATCATTCTATCATTCACCCATTGCGCCACGACAAAGAATGTGCCGCGAAAACCGTATTTTCTCATCTCGGGAACAGCAACGGTATATTGGCTCAATAAATTATCGTCAAACGTTATGCTCATTGCCGCCTTTTTACCGTCACGCCATTTTAACACAGTAGTATTTCCGGCGATATCATATGATTGATCAAAACAGGAACCAGCTTCATTGTTTATACTGTCAACATAATAATACTTAAAATCTCCTGTTTCCATTGCCCGGTTTTCTTCAGTATTCCGGTCCTCACACCCAGCCAGGGCTATGCCAAAAAACAGCATTGCCGTTAAGATGGTACATTTTTTAAAAATCTTGTTTTTCATATTTTTTCTCCAGATAAATATTTATTGGATAGTCTATTTGACACTCTACAAAACCGTCAATACTTATTGGTAAATATTATAAAAATTTTTATAGAACCGTCCAGATGGAATGCTAAGTCAAATGCCGGGGCTATTATTTAAAAAAAATCCTCAGATCTCCCATTCTGGCACAAAACGTGCGTAATATATTATTAGTGTCGGCATTCCTGTTCCAACAATATTTCATTCAAAAAGTTACTTTCTTGACAAAATGTTTTTGCAATGCAAAAACGTATAAATAACGATTTAGATTGGATGGAGCCTTAAATGCCCAAATTAATCCCCTATGGCATTAGTAATTTTGCCAAGTTGGTTGAAGGATATTATTATATCGACAAAACCGCCTATATTGAAAAATTAGAGCGCACTGATACTCCAATTTTCCTGCGCCCCCGGAGGTTTGGAAAGTCCCTTTTCACTGAAATGCTGAGATGGTATTACGATATTAAAGCAAAAGATAAATTCGATGCTCTGTTTTCCAATCTGTATATTGGAAAAAATCCAACTCCCCGGAGAAACTCTTATTTTTTCCTGGCCCTTGATTTTTCCGGCATGAGCGATTATTCCCATACTGATAAGGATTTTGCAAAAAAACAGTTCGATTCAAAAATAATAACAACACTAATAAATTTTATTCAATATTATTCACAGGAATTGAGTATTGATGATAATTATATCACCTCATATAAAAATGATCATAACGATAACGCTTCTAACGCTCTTTTAACTGTTGTTAATTTAGTAAATAGAGTTGATGGAAAAATGTATATCGCAATTGATGAATACGATGCCATGACAAACGCAATGGCAATTCATTATATCCACGCACCGGAAGAGGACAATGAATATCTCAATATCACCAGGAAAGGCGGTTTTTTCAGATCATTTTTTGAAACCATAAAATCCGGTACAAAATCTGCTGTAGACAAGGTCTATATCACCGGAATTCTTCCCATTACGATTTCCGACATGAACAGCGGGTTTAATATCGCGAAATGGATAACTCACGACGAAACGTATATTAATATGCTTGGCATTACGGAAAGTGAAATAGATACTTTACTTGATGATATCTATAATGATTATACAAGCATTAAAATTCCAAAAACCGAAGCCAAACGGTATTTGTCTCAATATTATGACGGGTATAGATTTTCCCGGAATGCCGAAAGAGTTTACAACCCCATGATGACCATGTATTTTCTTGATGAACTGGTGAACCATAATACGATACCTGACATTCTTGCCGATCAGAACATCAGGATACAATACAACCAGGTGGCGTATATTTTTGGCAACAATAATCAAAAACGTGATGAAGTGCTTCTTGAAATCACCGAAAGAAAAGCTCTCGATTTTTCCGTTGATCCCAAACGGCAGTTTGATTTAAGAGATTATAAAAGTGGAAAATATATCAATGAATGTTTGTATCACCTGGGGCTTTTAACATACGGCAGCAGAACCGATGAATTTGTTGTTCCAAATATAGTTACCTATGAAATGATCCTTAGCTATTTTGAAGAAATAAAAGATTTTGATATTCCGGAAAGAGATATTAATTCCCCGGTTATTGCTTTTAAACGGAGCGGTGACATAGCAGCTTTCATCGAATCTTTTTTTAATGAAGTTATACAAAAGTTTCCCGGTGACTTTTTTAAAGACGTAAATGAAAGCTTTTACCGGGGCTTGCTGTTCCATGTACTGTATTACTATCTGCCAAAAGATACGTATGAAGTTCTGCCGGAATTCCCTACCGGTCACGGCCAGGTAGATGTCATGGTGAGAACCCTGCCGGGAGCCGATGTTGATGCTTCCTTTGAATACCTCATCGAAATTAAACGAGTTCCCAAAAGTGCTTCTGACGCGGTATTTGAATCAAAATTCAACGAAGGAAAAACGCAGGTTAAAAAATATCAAACCGGTGATTATAAAGATTTTACCGCAGTTGCCGTATGTTTTCGCGGGAACATGGATTATAAAATGATAATTATGGATGGTGTGTAGGGGAGAGGCATGCCTCACCCCTACACCAAACCAATCGTCTATTTAAAAAAATCTCTAATCAACAGAAATCCCAAAAACCTCGATTTCCGAGAGTCCCGTATTACTTCCTGTTGCTTCATCAACAACCAGTTTCACCCATTTAATCTCCCGGGATGGGAAATTAACAATATACCCGCCCCCGCTATTGGGAAGCGTGCCAACGCTGACTGAACTGCCGTCACTAAACAGAAGGGTGCCGCTGATAATATTATCAACGAAATTTGGCCGGTCATAGAGAATAACCGAATCCACACTAAAGGTCCGCTCCCACTCAAGGGTAATCCAGGCACCGGCGGTTTCACTCCGGGTAGACCATTCCCTGAAATAGTCTCCGGGATAACTGTCTTTCTCTTCATCAATGGCTTTTATCCCGGCCTGGTCCGAGCCCTCAGACGAGACCAGAACCCTTGAAAAAGGAGCAATATTCCCATAGCCCTCCTCAAGAGGATAGCCAAAAACCTCCATCTCCGCAAGACCAATATTAGCGCCTTCAGCATCGGAAATATTCAGTTTAACCCAGCTTACTGTTTTAGCGTCAAACGCGACAGTATGAGCGGAACCGTCTTCGGGAAGAGAATCCACTTCAATGGTACTGCCGTCGGAGAATTCCAGGACAGCCCCGTTAATATTCTCACGCGGGTTTGGCCTGTCGTATAATACAACAGAGTTAATAGTCCGGTTGACATTCCACGAAAGAGAAATCCAGGCACCGGAAACCTCATTTTGAGAAGCCCATTCCTCCCGGTAATTTTCGGGATACCCGCCGGTCTTTCCGTCTATCGCTTTAAGCCCGGTCTGGTAAGTACTGGTGTTTTCCGAAGAAACCGCGACCGAAGCATCAGGAGCGATATTCTTCACGCGGGCCGGGTAAACCTCAAATTCAGAAATACCAACCTCAGACCCGGCCGCTTCATCAATCGTAAAACGGACCGAATCAATTGTTTTTGGCGGAA
>JAAENB010000437.1 GCA_024224995.1 bacterium
CTCTCAATAAGAAAAAAAAAGCAGTACAAATTTGTCCCCAAACTTTTTTTAAAAAAAATCTTTACAGTAGACAGAAATAAAATCTTTTAAATATGATAACCTTAATAAAGGATTTAACAATGACAAGACCTGTTTTTGCAATTGCCGGGATCTTTCTGCTGATTTTCCTTTCCTGCTCCTCAACGAGTCTCCGTTATGAAGAAAGCAAGAGAGAGAACCTTAAAAACGGGAAAGTCCGCTTAACCCTGCCCAATGGAACTCAATATGTTGGAGACATTAAAAAGGGCCTCCCCCACGGAAAAGGCGGTCTCTTTTTTCCCGATGGTTCAACATACATCGGGGAATTTAAAAACGGTAACCGGTACGGCATAGGGATTCTCACCTATCCGGATGGCGCAAAGTATGCAGGAAATTTCAAAGATGATACTCCAAATGGGACAGGAATTATAAGCGATGAGAATGGCAATAGATATGCCGGCACTTTTAAAGATGGGAAGCAGTATGGCAAAGGAACTATTACATATTCCGATGGAACAAAATATACAGGGGATTTTAAAAACGGCAAGCGCCACGGCAAAGGGATTGAGATTTATTCAAATGGTGACTCATATACAGGCGAATTTAAAGATGATATGTATCATGGAAAAGGAACCCTTATCTATATCCACATCTCTAAATTTGCCGCCGGGGATGTTAAAAACTGGAGAGGAGGTGGCAATGCAGGTCTCTTCTTTTTCAAAGGCGATTCGTATATTGGAGAGTTCAAAAACGGCCGCCCCGAAGGAAAAGGGGTCTACACCTATTCAAGCGGTGAAAAATAAAGGAGTTTATTCTTATTAAATGTCAAAACCTATAACTATATTGCTTTGCATATTTTTACTGTTTTTTATTTCCTGTTCTTCAACGAAAAACAGCCGCGCCAATCCAACAAAGGGAAAAATTTCAGCTTTTATGCCCCATGGAAGAGCTAAAATCAGCTTTCCCAATGAGAGTTCCTATGTTGGCGAGGTTAAAGCCGGTCTTCCCAATGGCAAAGGAGGCCTCTTCTTTCCCAATGGAGATAAGTATATTGGTGAGTTTAAAAACGGCAGCCCCGAAGGAAAAGGGGTCTTTACCTATTCAAACGGCGAGAAATATATTGGCGATTTTAAGAACGGGAAACGCCACGGCAAAGGGATCTGCACGTTCCCCGACGGCGCCAAATATGAAGGCCTTTACAAAGACGGCAAGCCCCACGGCAAAGGGATCTTCACCTACCCCAACGGCAAAATATACAAAGGCGAGTTCGATAACGGAAAACGCTCCGGCCCCGGCATCTTTATTTAAAAAAATCCCTCTTATTTTCAAAATAACGAGCCCGATAACGATATTGGGCAGTGAAGAGACACCTCTTCTCAAACACCGATTATCGGTAAAGATAATCCATGAAAATACCGACGTATAAACTATGAAAAAGCCATTTACCGTATCATTATCAGCATTACTTTTAATAGTGTTTACAGCATTGACAGGCCACGGAGAAACAGTTTCCGAGGCCATTGACCTTGAGAATGCCATAATCATAAAAGGTATTCACCTGGAAGCGGAAGAAACCGGGCGGGAAGCTGAACACCAGGAAGGGGAAATCATATACGATAACTCCTTTGACGATGGCCAGTCCACTGAGCCCATTGACCCCATTGGCTCCATTGACTCTATTAAACGGAAAAAAATACGCAGGCCCGTAGCGCGGAAAAAGCATTCCAGCCGGAGCCGTTTCCAAAAGCTCAAGAAAAAAGACTCCCGGTGGCACCTTACCAGGTACCGGGTCCGGAAAAACGATAATCTCTGGAAAATCGCGGGCCGCTATTCCGTTAGCCACCGGCTCATTATTGAAGTAAACAACATCAAAAATCCCGACAGGCTTCTGCCGGGCAGGTATATTGATGTTCCCAGCAGGAAGGGCATATATTATACGATTAAAAGAGGAGATACCGTTTCCGGAATCGCTTTGAAATTTGATATTGATAAACAAAAAATCATATCCCATAACAAGCTGAGGCCAAACCGTATTTTTCAAGGGAAAAAACTCTTTCTTCCCGGGGCAAAAAAACACCGGCCCAGGAGAAAAAATAGAAAATACAACGATTATAATGATTCTTATGAATCCTATGAGTTATATAAAAAGGACTATAGCGGAAGAAATAACGATAAAGTCGCACGAAAAAAACGGGTTAAAAGAAACAAAACCAGGATCAGTTTTACCTGGCCTGTGAAAGGCCCTCTGACCTCCACATTCGGCAGACGGCTCGATCCCTTTTCAAAAAAGCGGAAATTCCATTGCGGAATTGACATTAGCGCCAACATTGGTACGCCAATAAAGGCTGCAGCTGCCGGACGGGTTATATTCAGCGGCTGGAAAGAGGGATACGGAAAAGTTGTTGTTATTCGCCATACAAACGGGTATATTTCTGTTTACGCTCATAACAGTAAAAACCTGGTGAAAGTAAAGCAAAAGGTGAAAAAACGGCAAAAAATAGCGCGTTCCGGAAACACGGGGGCAGTTACCGGGGCTCATCTTCATTTTGAGATCAGGAAATACCTGACCCCTTTAAATCCTTTGCGATTATTACCGAAATAAGGGACACTAACAGATGAAATATCTTACAATACCGCTTATACTTCTGACCCTGTTCCTGGCGCGGGATATCTACCCCAACCTGCTGCCGCCGAAAGATACTGCCTGGATAAAAATATTTTTTTATCAGAATGATGTTGTTGGAAAACGGGCTGTTCCCAAAGGAATTATTAAATCAATCTCCGCGCAAACGGAACCAAATCCCCAAAAACTGCACGACCGGCTTGAGGAAAAAACCAGGGTTGTTGTGCGGCTTTATAACAAAGATGGTCTTAAAAAAGGAGATACTCTGTATGTTATAGACAACAGGAATACTGTTGTAGCCAGAATGATAATCAAAAGTATATACAAAAGCAGGTCTTTTGGATATATGCTTATTGGCTATGGCAATTTTCGCCTGGTCAACCTGAACGACAGGGTTGTTCAGAAGCTGCACGACAAACAATCCCGTTTTGCCTATATTTATAAATCACGGGGTGATTATTACCAGGATATTGGGCAAACCGGCAGGGCAATCTCTGAGTATAAAAAGGCAATAGAACTGGATCAGGGTAATCCCGGCGCTCACCTCTCCCTTGGATATATCTATTATAAAAAAGAACTGTACCAGTTTGCCTTTAATGAGTTCAAACAGGCATATGAGCAGGTAAGCAGGCTTTACAGCAATGAAGACAAATACCTTCTTTACAGGGGTATGGGAGATGTCCGTTTCCGGGAAGCCAGTTATGCCGAAGATGTCAGCAGTAAACTCAAGGAAAAATACCGGAAAGAAGGTATTCGCTATTACAAAGAAGCCCTGAAACTGCATTCCAGTTCTTATGAGATCTATTACTCCATGGGGCTTTTATACGTTCAAACATTCGATTCATCGGTAAAACCCGATTATAAACAGGCAAAAAAATGTTTTGAAAAAGCGCTTAAAATCAATCCGGCTCATGAAGATGCCCTTATGAGACTTTCGAGTCTGTATAAAATGCACAATAACTTTACCAAAGCGGAAAAATACGCCAAACGGGCATTGAAACTCAATCCTTCCAACAGGAACGCCCGGGATATGCTCATATCAATCAAAAATATACAAAAAACCCGCTCACAACGATAAACCTGACCCGCTAATATAAAATAACTTCCTTGACATTCTCGTAAATATTCTGAGAATAATCGAAAGATTTGTGGCCGTTGGAGGGGAGCCCGGGAGAACGGGTACAAGCAAATATGATTGCGACTATATTACTACTTCTATTAATCGGCTCATTTTCAACTCACTTGCTTTTTGTTATCCTCTATGTAGCCCAGAGATCGAAAAAAAGCTTTAACGGGTTTGTTATTACCGGCGGCAGCAATGTCCTTATTATGATATCCCTGAGCATTGTTGCCATGAGTAAGCCGGAGTTTATCCAGGAAATAGATCTTGCCTTTATTCTCTGGGTTACTTCCGGGATTGTTATGTGTGGAACCCTGATCTTAAAAATAAATGTCTTTCGCAAGGTCCATAAACGGACAAAAGACCCGAATTTTTACCATATGAATCATTTTGGTAAAAAGGTATATAAGGAAGACCTGGTTAAAAAATCGGAATTTTTAACCATGATCCTTTCTATTCCCTTTTTTCTTCTTATTGGCGCCTATTTTGTGGCAAAACTTATTAACTGGATACTTACTGGTGTTTTTTAAAAACATTTTTAAATAATTTTTTACGGAGGGATTATTGTGAAAATAAAAATATCGGAAATTATTATCAAAGACCGGATTCGGGAAGACAGGGGTGATATTTCCGGTCTTAAAGCGTCCATGCAAAAAAACGGTCTTCTCAATCCCATTGTTGTTAGCGATTCCAAAGAACTTCTTGCCGGGTTTCGCAGGCTTGAGGCCGCGAAAGAACTGGGCTGGGAGGAAATTAACTGTACGGTTGTTATGGTTCTTTCGGAGCTTGATAAGCTTGATATCGAAGCAGATGAAAACCTTCTCAGAAAGGGTTTTAATCCCGATGAAATGGTTAAAATGGACGAACGCAGGGAATATTTGGAAGCAAAGGGGTTTAAGAAGTTTATGCTCTGGCTTAAGAAATTGATAAATTCCCGATTCTCGAAATCAGCTTAAGGGCTCTCTCAAGAAACTCTTTTTAAACCCTCAACTCAACCTGTCTGAGTTGGGGTCAATTCAAAGCCAAAATCTTTAACTCTCGACTTTAAATACTTTATTGTTCTCTCTTTATACTTTTTGTCATAATATTCTGCTCCATGA
>JAAENB010000438.1 GCA_024224995.1 bacterium
ACCTTCGATTTTTTTTATTACTTGTGTATAGCATAAATCTTCCGGGGGGATAATGTCTTTTGAAACAGGATCTATTTCACCGTAAACGCTGAGAATTGCCTCAGCATAGTCTTCCTTGCCGTCGGTTGATAAATAAGGAATGGTTCCATCAGATCGTTTTTTGATCTTTGCGATTATTTTCCGGGTATTATTTTTGGTCCTTTTTCCAGCTAAATGGGCAAAAAGAAGCTTCGTTTCCGACATTATTGCTGTAAACGTCCACATATCTCCGAATTCTTCTAATAATCTGTCTTCTACTTTTAAATTTTTTTCTTTCTTGCCAACAAATCCCCAGAATTCATCAATCTGAATTTCCTTCAGTGCTATGTTCTGAAAAAAAATTCTCTAATTCTTCCGCATGCTTTCCTCCCTCATTAACCCAGGATAAAATTGTATTTTTATTCACATCAAAGATTCTGCCTGTAGCTCTTATGCCGGTTCCTTCGGAAGTTGCCTTTATGGCCTTTACTATTGTATCCTTTTTACATTGCTTTCTATAAAAGATGGTTCCTTTATTCTCTGAAAATTTTTTTCCACAGATTGTACATATTAGATACAGAATGTCTTTATTTTTTCCATCATATTGTGATGCTTTAATATTACCTTGATTTCTTTTATTATATTCCGGGCATTCTTCATTCCAACAAAAAAATTTGCTGGTATCAATGTTACTTAATTTTTTCATTATTTTCAAACCTCATTTTTTTATTGAAAACAATTATTGATTATGCCCTTAAAAATTAATAGTCATTTTTAAGGCTACGACAAATTAATACACGACCCGGCGCCGAAGCGCCGAAGTGCTTGACAAAGAACAGGGTTCTATCTATTTTAACAAAAATTTTTAACAAAAATTTGTGTATCTATACCAGTGAGGAGTTAGCAATGTACCAGAATTATTATGTTATTAGCGGCACAGGAAAGGATTCCGTAGGACTTGTGGGCACAATTACGTCTACCATCGCGAAAATAAACGGGAACATTGTGGACCTGCGCCAGGATGTGATACATGGTCTTTTTTCTGTTGTTGCGGTTGTTGATATGTCGGAATCAACGATCCCCATTGATAAATTGGATACTATGGTAAAGGAGCTGTCCGAAAAGACGGGCCTGGGGCTCAGGGCTGATAAATATTCACCCGTTCCCGGAAGTTCCGATATTACTACCATGCTTCTGATTCTCCTGGGTACGGATAAGCCGGGAGTTATCGCGTCAGTGTCGGAGCTGCTGGGGAACCATAATATCAACATTGAATTATCCAAGATGATTGCCAGGGAGGACGTGTTCCTTATGGACCTGCTGGTGGATATAAGCAATAGTTCGCTTCCCGTGCAAAACCTGAAAGAGGTTTTGAGTAAAAAGATGGCAGACCTGGGAATTAATACCCTGTACCAGACCGAAGATGTTTTTAACAAGAAAAAGAAGGTTATTGTTTTTGATATTGCGGGAAGCTTTGTTAAGAAAAAGACCCTGAGCGAAATAATGGAACTGACCGGTATTTCGGGAGACGAGATGAACGCCGCCTATTCGGGCAGCGATGTTCTTGCTTCAATACGGAAATCGGCAGCATGCCTGGAAAACCTGCCCGAAGAAGTTCTAATGAAGATAATTGAGTCTGTAACTATAAGCGCCGGAACTCTTGAGCTGGTCCGGACCTTAAAAATGATGGGATACAAGATTGTACTTATCTCTACGGGTTTTTCTCTTTTTACCGATTATTTGAAGAAAAAGCTTAATCTTGATTATTCTTACGGTTTTGATATTCCCTGTGATGACGATTCCCGGACATTTACCGGGGATATTTATCCCGGACAACTCTCAGCTTTTGATGATAAAAAGATCATAGCCACCCTTATTGAAAAAGAGGCTATAGGAGAGGAAGATATCACCATTCTCACTGATGAGGAGCCGGGCTCAACGCCGGGAATAGCCCTTGAATTCGATATGAAAGTAGTTCTTAATTATTTTAACCAGCATATTTTAAGCAAAGAAGCTCTTATGGGAGTTCTCGGCAGCTTTGGCATCCCGGAACTGTAGTCCCGCGTAAGAAGGAAAACCTGAACAATGATGAAGTCGGATATTGAAATAGCACAAGAAGCGGAACCGCGGCCAATTATAGAGATCGCGGAATCCATTGGTCTTTCCGGGGAAGATATTATCCCTTACGGAAAATATATGGCAAAGATCCCTCTTAGTATAATGGATCGTTTTAACGATACCCCTGACGGGAAATTAATTCTGGTCACTGCCATGTCTCCCACCCCTATGGGAGAGGGGAAGACTACGAATACTATCGGGCTGGGGCAGGCTCTAACGAAGATAGGAAAGAAGACCATGATGGCAATCAGGGAACCCTCCCTGGGGCCCTGTATGGGGCTGAAAGGCGGCGCGGCCGGGGGAGGCTATTCCCAGGTGCTCCCTATGGAAGAGATCAATCTTCATTTTACGGGCGACCTCCACGCCATTTCAACAGCGCATAACCTGCTGGCAGCGGTCGTGGACAATCACCTGCATCAGAAAAACACGCCCGAGCTTCATTCACGCAATGTACTCTGGAAACGGGTCATTGATATGAATGATCGTTCCCTGCGGAGCATTATCCTGGGATTGGAAGACCAGGGACGGAATGGGGTTATGCGGGAAGACGGTTTTGAAATAACTGCGGCGTCGGAAATTATGGCAATACTCTGCCTCTCGAATAACCTCATTGATTTAAAAGAGCGAATGGGAAAGATTATTGTGGGATATGACTCTTTGCGGAAACCGGTTTTCGCGAAAGATATTGGCGCTAACGGAGCTATGGCAGCCCTGCTTAAGAACGCCATCAATCCAAACCTTGTCCAGACAATCGAAGGAACCCCGGTTCTCATTCACGGCGGCCCCTTTGCGAATATCGCTCATGGCTGCAATACTATGGCGGCCACAAAAATGGCCAGGAAACTGTCCGATTATACCATAACCGAAGCGGGTTTTGGAGCGGACCTGGGCGCGGAAAAGTTCTTTAATATCAAGTGCCGGTATGGCGGAATGAAGCCCCATGCTGCGGTCCTGGTGGTAACCCGGAGAGCGTATGAGCTTCATGGAATAGAGAATATCAAAAAGCATATTGAGAATATTCAGCATTTTAACGTGCCGGTAATCGTTTCTATCAACAAATTTCTTAATGATAGTGAAAAAGATCTGGTAGAGATCCGCAAGGGGTGTATTGACGCCGGGGTAGAGGCTATTATTACGGATTTCAGGGAAAATGGCGGTGACGGGGGCCTGGAACTGGCAGAGGCCGTTAGTACCATTTGTGAGTCGCATCATTCAGGCTTTAAAGTGTTGTATGATCTGGACCAGGGCATCAGGGAAAAAGTGGAAATTATAGCGGAAAAGATCTATGGCGCGGCAGGAGTTAATTTTACCACGGAAGCGCTGAAGCAGATCAAAATGATAGAGAACCTGGGATACGGAAACCTGCCGGTTTGTATTGCCAAAACACAAAGCTCATTAACGGACAACCCCAAAATACCGGGCAGACCAACGGAAGATTTTAACATCACCGTGAGTTCTGCCAGGGTATCGGCAGGCGCCGGGTTCGTGGTAATTTTTACCGGCAAGATCATGGCAATGCCGGGCCTGCCAAAAGAACCGGCAGCACTCAAAATTGATATCGACAAATACGGAAATATAAGCGGCCTTTTTTAGCGGTCGTGTCTCATTCAAACGTAATTCGGAATGTAAATGATGTCCGGAGTGATGCCCCGGCAGGTTGTGAGGCTGTTTGAGCGGAGCGAGTTCCGAACGTTCTGCCGGGGTATTGCTCCGGACATCATTTACATTCCGGGCTCATATACGGTATACTAAGGCACAACCCTTTTAGCGTTGAACCCCATATAACAATTATTATTGACAAAATAGAGCCTTTGCGTATAGTGAATGAACTTATAGCGGATGTATTCGTGGAGGAGCAGCTGAATGGACCGGTTTCCGGAGAACTACAAAGATATTATTGATACACTTCCGGATATTGTCTACCAGCTTGATACAGACGGAAATTTTACCTACCTGAACGACTCAATTCAAAAATTTGGTTATACGGTCCCGGAGCTCCTGGGAAAACATTTTAGTTCCATAATCCATCCCGATGACAGGGAAAAGGTGCAGAGTTCCTTTGTACTCCCCCGGTTCAAGGGAACCGTTACAGGAGAGGGAGAGGCTCCACAGCTTTTTGATGAACGAAGGACCGGTAAGCGAATAACAACGAGTTTAAAAGTGCGGCTTGTCCACAAGAAGTTTGCCTGGGACCGGGAATTGTTTTATGACTGTGAAGTCGTGGCAATCGGCTATCACGAAATAGGGGATGATAATAAGAAACATTTTTTTGGAACAATTGGCATTATACGGGATATCAGCGATATAAAGCGGTCGGAACGGGCAATAGTACAGGCGGAAAAACATTACCGCTTTATTCTGGAAAATGTTCATGAAATAGTTTCTATCCTGGCCAATGACGGTACAATTTTATATAAAAGCAATTCCATAACAAAGAACCTGGGATATGAGTTGCTGGATCTTATTGGGGAAAATGAACTTGATTATATTCATCCCCATGAAAAATCGGTTCTTCAAAGCATCCTGAGTCAAACAACAAAACTTCATGAGCTGCATCAACACCACGAATACCGCCTTCGCCATAGCAGTGGTGAATGGAGAACCTATGAGACATGGATCTCTCCTATTATTGGTGAAAAAAACAGCCTTATGTGTTTTTTGCTTAATTCAAGAGATATTCACGACAGGAAAAATCTGGAATTAGAGCTTCTCAGGAGTAATGAAACGCTCAGGGATGAGATAAAGTCGAGAACTATTGCTGAGCAGGAGAAGGATAAAGCGCTTGAGGACGCGCGAACAGCAAAGGAGATTGCTGAATCGGCAAACCGGGTAAAGAATATTTTTCTCAGCAATATGAATCATGAGTTGAGAACCCCTCTCAATTCCATTCTTGGTTTTACCCAGGTACTTGGCATGGAAAAAGATTCGTTGTCCGGAGCACAGCAAAATCATGTGAAGCAGATCCATGAGAGCGGAGAGCAATTGTTGATGATGATAACACAGCTGCTGGACATCGTGAAAATAGAGTCGAATAAAATAGAGATAGAAAAAAAAGAATTCAATTTATTGGCAATGCTGCTCCATTCTCCCTCCCTGGTTAAAGAACGGGCAGATCAAAAACAGCTAAGAATTGAGCTCGATATCGATCCTTCAATTGGGATTCTCAATGGTGATGAGATCCGGATACGGCAGGTCTTATATAATCTCCTTTCCAATGCGGTAAAGTTTACGGAACCGGGGAAACGGATCGGGGTTTCCGTCCAGGGGCTTGAGGACTCCGTTGACATTACCGTATGGGATGAAGGAAGGGGAATCCCGGAGGAGTCTTTATGCCGGGTATTCCAGTCTTTTGAACAGGTAATTAACCGGAAAGAAGGGAAACCCGAAGGGGCAGGAGTTGGGCTCTATATTTCAAAGCGCCTTGTGGAACTTCATAATGGAACGCTCAGTGTCCGGAGTAAGAAAAATGAGGGTTCCAGGTTTTCCGTTCATCTTCCGGGCAGAATGGACTCCGGTACCATACTATAACAAGGAATTTACATGGCTTCGACAAGAAAAACCATAGCGTTAACGCTGTTTTTAAAATCCAACCTGTTCCATTTTTGCGGAGCCCTTGGGCTTGGATTTTTTGTATATATCCTTGCCGAACGGGTAAAGGTGAAGACCTCCATGGTGGCGGCTGTTCTCATTGTAACAGTGATTGTTCTCATTTTTGTTGTTGTAAACAGTATATTGCTGTTTTTATTAAAGAGATTCTTTTCGGAGAATATTACCGGGGAAGAGATTCCCGAGACTATGATAAAAAGGCTTGAAGGATACCCGGGAAAGCTCTGTATTACCTCTATCGCAGCCTGTGTACTGGCGCCCGTAGCCTTTATTGTTGTACAAATAATCCGTGAAATCCCCCCGGCATTTATTACGGTGGCAATTTCTTCAATGGGCTGTCTGGGCATTGGGATTATTATTTCCACTTTTCATTATCTTTTTTTATCGCCCCTGGTCGTGAAGATCCTGGTAGATCTTTCTCTTCCCTTTAAGAGGATACAGCTCAGGTATAAGATTATTTTTCCTATTATCAGTATGGTTATAGTCCTGCTTTCCACGCTTACTTTTTTTGGGTATCTCTCAGCGAAAGCTGTTTATGAGAAACCGAAGCTGGAGCGGAATCTCTATGTTTTTAAGTACCGCATTAGTGAACTGGAAAAAAAATATTCCGCTCTTAATACGGATAGGACTGCTTATTATCGTGAGAAATTAAGATCGGAAGGACTGCTGTTCAGTGATTTTTATTTTATTGTTAATGGCAGTGGAAAGATCATTGATTCGTCATTTAAAGAGACTGTGGGGAAAAATTCTCTCACCGATATTGAAAAGGATTGGAGAAAAACCGCTAATTATTCGGCAGCCTTCGGAGACCTGGTCTCGGGAACGGAGCAGGAGGGAATGTCTTCTATTTATTATAACCAGCAGGTTTATTATGTGTTTTATTCCCGCATTAAAGAGACGGATCTGTATGTCCTCAGTGGAGAATCTTCGGAAAAATTTTTCGCCGAGACCGATACTATTGGTCTTATTATGATTTTTGTGGGCTGGTTTATTCTCGTTGCCATTGTGGTTTATTCATTAAATTCCTCGGGCAGGAAGTTTAAGCCCTTAATCGAAGTTTCATCACTTCTGGATAAGATGTCCAGGGGAGATATGAGAAGAGTGGAAATCCAATCAAAGGTAGGGACCGGAGATGAAATTGCCGATATGATCGTTGCCCAGAGCAACCTGGGTATAATACTGGCCTCTTTCGCGAAGGATCTTAAGATATTCGCATCTGACCTGGGAGGGATTACCACCACTATTGATTCCACTATTCAGCAGGTTTCGGGAGAGAGCCAGTCCCAGGCCAGTACTATTGAAGAGTTTTCCGCCTCTGTGGAGGAGATTGCGTCCTCAATTGGGCTCATTTCGGAGAATGTGAAGATGCAGCATGAAAAGACCCGGAGTGTGTATGAGGCAATAGAGAAGTTTTCAAGTTCCATGCGGGATATTTCACGGAATACGGAAGAGGCCGAAACTGTTGCTGAAGCCGCGTATGAAAATGTAACCATCATTGACCGGGATATTGGAACAACGGTGTCGGAGATACAATCTATTGGTGAGAGTTCAAAAAAGGTGGCAGAGACCCTTTCCATGATCAAAGAAATATCGGACCAGATTAATTTACTCTCTTTGAATGCTTCGATTGAGGCAGCCAGGGCGGGGGAAGCGGGAAGGGGGTTTGCTGTTGTGGCAGACGAAGTAGGAAAGCTCGCGGATAAAACAAGTCTCGGAACAAGTGAGATAGAGAAGCAGATTGTAGAGAGCGGTAACCGGGTAGAGCAGGGAGTTACGTATACGCTGAATATCTCCGAATCCATGAAGAAAATGACCGAAACGGTAAAAAATACCTCCGATATAATTATCAAAATAGCGTTTCTTTCGAAATCTTTTGTTGATGAGAGTGAACTTGTTTTTCGCGAGGTAAAAGCATTAACGAACATCTCCGATGAAAACGCTACGGCAGCGGATGAACAGCTTCGAACAACCACGGAAGTCCTGGATTCAATTGACAGTATGAATACCGCGGTCCAGAAAACATCGGAAAGTGTCGCTTCTTTTGTTACTATTGTAGATACCTTAACCCTTCATTCCAATAAGATCGTAAAGATCATGTCTTCAATTCAGACCGATTAAGGAATCCCCTTGCTCTTTCTTCTCATAACGTGGGGTTAAAACCCCACGCTATGAGAAGGAAGAGGTTATATTTTAAACAGAATATGTTCTTGACTCTTGCCTGAAATGGGGTAGACTGAAAGGGAAAGTATTGGGGGTTTTTATGCATAAAGAAACAATATATAAAGAGACTGTTGAACGATTTGGGAAAATCTGCGCGGAAATATATAAGGGGATACCAGCGGAAAATCGCTGGCAATGGGACAAACGGTTTGATGTTCCCGTGATCATTGTTGGCGGAGATAACGCGGAATCGGTGCTTGTCATGGTAACGGAACAATTTGAGGTGCGCCTGGATGGGGTCGGGGATAATCTTTCAGTCCTGGTAAATAAGGTACTGGAGTCGATAGGTGGGATAGAGAGCGGACAGCTGGTGTTTTACACCATAGGAGAGGAGAGTCTGATTCTTTACGCGGCCTGGTGGCCCTGGAATGACGGGAAGACCATTTCGCTCAGGATTGGGATAGAGTCGCTCTATGAGGATTCATTTAACCGGAAAGAGATTACGGGGTATCTAAAGGACTGGTTTAAACTGCAATGAACTGGTCACAGGAACGATATATCAATGCCTTATATGTGGCAGCAAAGGCCCATAAAAATCAGAAAATGCCGGGAAGTGATATCCCGTATCTTGTTCATATAAACCTGGTCTGCATGGAAGTAATCGCGGCACTACAAATGGAAACAGAAAAGGACGGCAACCTGGCAATGGAGTGCGCCATACTGCACGATACAATCGAAGATACCGAAGTTACCTGGCATGAGCTGGTGAGTACGTTTGGTAAAGAGACCGCCGATGGGGTTCTGGCTTTAACCAAGGATGAGGAGCTAAGCAGGCCGGAACAGATGAAGGAGAGTCTTCGGAGGATAAGGGAAAATCCGAAGGAGATCTGGATGGTGAAGATGGGCGACCGGATATCGAACTTGCTGAAGCCGCCCGCGTATTGGAACAGTGAGAAGATTATACAATACCGGGAAGAGGCGATTCTTATTTATGAAACCTTAAAAAAGGGGAGTCCCTTTTTGGCCGGCCGCTTACAGGGGAAAATAGAGCAATATCAACAGTATATAAAGCAGGAGCAAGGGTAAAGGGGCAAGGTTTGAGGTTCGAGGTTCGAGGTTAAAGAGACAAGTTTAGAGTTTATCTGAATTTTTTTAGGTGTTTCTTTTTGAAGTCCCATTCGGGGGTTTTTAGGGTGGTGCCGAACCTGGTGCTGTACCACGGGGTCGCTGGGGCAGCAGGGTTAAGGAGAATGTGCATATCCTGGGCGGGCATGTAGCTTTGAGCCAGGAGGAATATTTTTATCCTGCTTTTTTTGTGAACTGCCATATCCACAACAACAACCGCGTGTCCGGGATAGCCGCCCTGGATAAATACATCCCCGATTTGGAGTTTCTTAATAGAAGAGATTTTTTTCATATCCCGTGAAAGGGAAGCGGTACCGGCATAGGTATAAATAAGCTCCAGGTATTCCAGAAGATTTTTATGGGAATAGCTCTTTTTATGTCTTCTCCGGGTCCAGGAGACTTTTCTGCCGCGGATGCGGACACGGTGTCCCTTTGCCCATCTGGAGAAAGAGATGGGATGGCCCGAAGTCAGTTTAAAGCGGATCTTCTTGTATTCTTTACGGGAGAAGAAGTACTCAGCCCTGAGACGCATAATGGCATCGGCACATTGCTGCAGGTTTTTCCTGCCTGTACTAATATCAAGAACGGCAAAGTGGATATCCTGGTTTGATTTCCGGGAACCATTAAACAAAAGAACCGGAGATCCCATTGGTTTCAGGGGAACCGACCGCAGCCACGCGCCATAGGAACCTTTTTTCACCGGAACCCGCGTATACCCGGCGGGCAAAGGAATCTGTCCGATAGTTGCAGGGGAAGAGCCTGCTCCGGCCTGAATTGTCCATACGGTAATAAGAGTTATTATTAATATTATTGTCTGTTGGTATTTCAATAGCATTCTCAAATCGTAAAGTGGCCGAAGGGAATTCCGAACCGGACTCTCTCGGCCACTCATGAAATAATTACCGATCTATGAAGATCAGCCATTAACGGGGCTTGTGATGCTCTTAAGCGGAAACATCAATATTCCGGCCCTTGTTCTCTTCCGGCGGTCTTTTAATGTTCTCATCAATCGATTGTTTTTCATCCCTGGCTATCGATTCGTTGGGGATTTCGCTTTTAACGGAAAACCCTTTGGGAACACTGTCCGCCCCACTGATGTTTTGTATATCCATAAGACCCTCCTGGTATGGATTTTACATAGTGCTACAATAAAATTAATACATTGGAGCAGAATAATCAAGCAAAAAACAGTCTGTTATGAGCGGATTATTTACCCGGTTCCAGGATACCGGGCAGGTATTTTTGCATAAATTCCTGGTCGTCCATACCGGTGAGTTCGCCATATTCGCCTGAACCGACTTGAACGAGTTTGTCACCGCAGGAGCAGGTGAAGTTCAGTTTTTTAGCGTCTTCAAAACAGTAATATTTTTTATTACCACCCGATTCGGGAAAGTAATTTTCCAGTTTTCTAGCGCCAAGGTCATTTTTACGGGTTTCGATCATTGATTCGGAAAGAATAATTGCCTTCATTTCCCCTTTTTTGCATGAAGTGAGCCTGGAATATTCTTCTTCGTTCCGGCTGGTTAGTTCATTTTTAATATGAATTTCACATTTTTTATCGCTGCATTCCTCTTTGGAAAAGTATTGGTTTATTGAAATCGCCCCGTAATTACCGTGAATATATCGGCCATAGACGAATATTTTTTGTTTGATAGACCCAAAACAGATATAGATTGAATCATGTTCTTCAAGTGAAACTGAGGCTGTTAAATAATCGAGTTCTTTCCGGCAGATATTGCATTGAATGGCTGCCTGTTCGGTAGAAGAACCGGCAAACTTTCCGTTATCATTCATAATTTTTTTTGACACTTCCTTTTTAGAGTTTTATATATGGATATTCTTAACATTTTTATCGGCAAAACTGTTAAGAATATCAAGAAAAAAATATTACATCACAATTCAGAGAGTTTTTTGATCCCGGTGAAATGAGCAAATCCCCGGTTAAAATCCCTACTTTTTCGTAAGGGATTGCCTTACAACAAGGTACGTCCGTGAATAAGGGTCACGGATTTTGTATGGGACATAACTCAACAGTTTACCGGTGAAATGACGGATTTCCTTATAACACCGTCGAGTAAGCGTTTGCTGTTAGTTGTTTTTGCCCGGTTATGTCTCTTTATATTTTGTTAAAACACTGGTTTGGAGCGTTTTTTATCGCATAGGAGGGAGTATATTTTTTTCAATAGTTCGCCCTTTTGTTAGTTTGTAAGGGATTATCCTACAACAGGGTTAGGTACCCACTCACCAGTTCCACCATGTCTTTGTTAGTTTGTAAGGATATCTCTTACAACAAAATCAGTGATTCACCGGATTGATTAATTATATAAGTATGATACGTTGCTTTTATACAAAGAAAAATCCTTTAAGGGTAAAGGTGAACCTGGCTGGTAAGCCGGTTAGGAAAATTTTTATTACAAATTTTTATCTAAAAATTTAAATTAAGGAGCAAATAGTATGGGAGTACAAGAACTTATTACTGACCTGGCTGTAGCAGAAAGAAATGTACAGGGAAAATTGAAGCACGCAGCAATTCATTTTGGGAATGAAGTTAGAAATGCTTTCGCAAAGAATAAGGTTAATACGTATCTGGATCTTGTCAATGTTGATCTCAAAAAAGCCCTTGAACTTCGAGAACTGGCTGTTCGAGAAAAGTTGATAAAACACTGAAAAAAAGGGTAAAATATTAAACATTCTTGTTCGATTTGTTCATGTTCTCCCGGAATAATTGGGAGGGATTGATTATATTAGTAATTATTTAGTTTTTTAATTTGATAAAGCTCAGCAGACGCGCGGCGTAAGCTGCGTAATATAGTGTTTATTGAGAAAGATAACATCTTGAAAATCTCCTTCTTCTTATGGATGAATAGTTGACCGGTTTTTACCGGTCAACTGTTCGTCTCTTTTTTTTCCAATGAAGAAGGGCGGGGAAGGTATAACCTTCTTCCAATGTTTTCTTTTATATATATTATTATGCGACATAAAACGGGTGTTTGCCGGAAAGGCAGCGCCCGTTTTTTTTGCCATTAACGCGGCAGCAGGCGGGTGAGTACGGCATAACAGAACGCCGTGCGGTATTGGTTCGCTAAGCGATGAGTATAGCGGGGAAAATATTTTTTTTATTGATTTTATGAGGCAGTATTGATTTACTGTATATACAAATTAACCTGAGACGCTAGCGGAACCATGATTAGAAAATTGATTAGAAAAAGTACACGACGATTTCAAAAAAATCTTATTGATATTATTCAAAATGAAATTGCTCCGCTGCTGCGTGACAATTCTTTTGCGCAAAAGGGGAACACCTTTTTCCGGGTCCATGGAGATCTTGTCAAGTTCATTGACCTGGAATATCTCCGGTGGAATTCCGCCTCTTCCTTGCGTTTCTGGTTTACCGCTTCCCTGTTCGTAGGCGATTTTTCCAATGAAAAAAATATCGATTTTAAAGCCCTGCTCCGTAATGGGGACTCTGTTTTTTGTAAACGCTGCGGCTCCTTCTGGGGCGACGACAGGCATATGTACCGGTTGTCCCATTCTTCCGACCGGGACTCCCTTGCTTCCGAAATTACCGGCCATCTCAGGCAGTATATCTTACCGTTTTATAACAAATTTTCCTCTTTTGATGATATTCTTTCTTTCTTCTCCAATGAGAACAGGAATTCCGGCAGCAATGAATATTCCTTTCTCCTGGCGGTGATCCTGGCTAAAAAAGGCCGCATGGAAGAAAGCAAAAGATTCTTTTTGGAGTCCCCCGGCGACAGGGAAGCCATTAAAAATTCCGCTCTTATTCACGGTATTAACCTCGATTAGGGGAGAAAAAGGGAGACAGTGCAAGGGGAAAGAGGAGAAAAAAAGATAAGAATTTTTTTAATCTACTGCTCTGCCCGAGATTAAAGAAAAACCGCTCAAGACTTTGATATCGACCTCAATTCCTGATTTTCTCTCCTGTTTTACCCCTTTTTCCCGTTTTTTGAACTTTTTTTCTAAAAACTCAAAAAAATCACATTTTTTTTTCATCAAACAGCCTTCCCGTTCGTCCTAATAGTAAGGGGTAAAAAAAGGAGGCCGTTATGTACGTAAATACTACTATCAACATTAATATCGAACTTTTAGATAGAGTTAATGCTGCTTCGCTGCAGCTGAATATGCCGCGGAGTAAGATTATTGTTCTGCTTCTGAACCGCGTGATGGTTAAGAAAGAAATTCCCATTGAGGTGTTTAAGCAGATAAAATACCAGCCGCGGAATCTTGCTTCGAATTGGAAACAGATTCACGCGTATCCCGAAGTTGAGGTTTATGAAGCCTGGATCGATATGCGTAAGATATTTAAACGGTCTGTTTCCCTGGTTCTTGCTACTGCTATAGAAGAGTACCTGGACCAGCTGGTAGTGGATCTTTCCGCTGCCGAAGATCCCGGCGGTTTGGATAACTATCCACCTGCATATACTTTTTTAGCAAGGGAATCCTCCGGAATACAGAAATTTATCATATATTGGGGCTTGCCGGAGATGACTCATATGGAACAGTACTTTACGTAAGCACACCCGGCCCCAAAAAACAGGATCACCAACAAAAAAACGTCCCCTACCGGAAGGGGGAAGGAACCGCCATGCCCTGGCGGAATAAAGGGGCAGGACTGAAAAATTGAATCTTCGCTGTGTTTCGTCGCGGTCTCTTACTATTTTGATATCCGCTGATGAACGCCTCCACCTCTTCCTCATCTGCGAAGAGCTTTACAAGGGCGTTCTCGTTTCAAAGTACAAGATCCGTCCCTGGTACTAAAACCTGCTCCGGGCTCTTTCCCGGTCTTGCTGCTGTTGTTTCTATACTCTTTCCGCCCGGGAAGCCCTTACGGTTCTCCTGATGAGCCCTGTGCCCTTTGTGGGCTCTTATCCCTCATTTTGTGTTAAATTCCCGCTTTTTATCCTGGGAAGGGCGAAAACCGGTACAGATCTGTCCCGGGGCTTTTTCTGCGATATCATACTTCCCGGATTGACTTTGAGGCCCTTATTCTGTATAGTGGCTTTTTTAATATTATTACGGGAGGTTTCCATGAAGATTTTTTTCTACAAAGGGCTTTTAGGCCTTATTTTAGCTGGTTTGCTTGCTTTTGCAGGGTGTGAGGAAGGGATGAGCTCTGGCTCTGACAGCTCTGACGGGTCCGATGGGGATTTTAGCTTTTCCGAGATTTATTCGGATATCAAGTCCTTGAAAGAGGAGATTGCTAAGTTGAAGAGTGTGATTGCTGCGCAGGAGTCTGTTATTGCAGGGCTGCAAAGCTCGCAGGCTACTACTGTTGCCGGGCTGCAAACCGATTTTAATGAGTTTGCTGCTATATTTCAGGGGGTTTCCAGGTCTGAAAATGATATCGTTTTTTCCGGGGTTAATGTTCATGTTGTTAATGGTTCCGGTACTACCGATGGTGAGGTGAATGGGCTGGGGAATTTGATTGTTGGGTATAATGAATTGCGTGATTATCAGGATGATCGTTCCGGCTCTCACAATATCGTTGCGGGTTGGGGACTCAGTTATTCCTCTTATGGCGGGCTTGTTGTTGGACGTCATAATACTATAAGCGGTGCTTATTCCAGTGTTAGTGCTGGAAGTAATAACACTGCTTCAGGTTATTGTTCCAGTGTAAGCGGGGGAACAACCGGGAAAGCCTCAGGTAGTTGTTCCAGTATTAGTGGAGGGGAAACAGGTCAAGCCAGTGGAGAGTCTTCCAGTATATAGTGAGCCCAAAAAACAAGACAACATTTTTTAAAAATGAAGGTTGATTTCTCCTTGAAATAAATCTAAGGAGAATAAAAACAGGATATGAAAAAAAGACATAGTAATGAGTTTAAAGCAAAAGTGGCCATTGATGCCCTTCGAGGTGAGAAGACTGTGCAGGAGCTTGC